>JADZCW010000176.1 GCA_020851395.1 Phycisphaeraceae bacterium | reverse complement strand
TGCGAGGCGAGCTGGAGGATCTCCATGGACTGGATCATCCGCGGCGCCAGCTTCATCCGCTGCTCGAGCCGCATGTGTTGTCCAGTGTCGATCCGCATCGTTAAGGGTTTTCCTGGTTGGGCTTATGCCGTTTTCATCGACGATCGCGATGCCCAGCTTGGGTTGGAATCGGCCATGAATGCATACTGTTAAGTGCCTGTCATACCTTGTCTTCCAGCCACAGCGTCGGCCAGAACAGCCTTGGAGACGGTCTCGAGCGTCGAACCCGTGGGTACGCCGCGTGCGAGCCGGCTGACCCGCACGCCCAGGGGTTCGAGCTTCTGGGCCAGGTAGAGAGCAGTACCGTCACCCTCGAGCGTGGGATTGGTGCCGAGGATGACCTCGTGGATGGGCGAGCTTGAGGAGCGGGCCTCCCGCACGCGGTCGACCAGGGCCCCGATGGTCAGATCCCCCGGCCCGATGCCCTCCAGGGCGGCCAAGCGGCCCCAGAGTACGTGGTAGAGCCCGCGGTAAATGCCCGTAGCTTCGAGGCTCGCCACGTCTCCGGGCTGCTCGACGACCAGGATCGTCGCATGATCGCGCTGGGGATCGGTGCAGACCGGGCAAGGGTCGCTCTCAGCGATGTTCCAACACCGCGAGCACTGGATCGACTGCGTCCGCAGGTCATTGATGGCCCCGGCAAGCTGCTGGGCCTCCTGGGGATCCGCCTTCAAAAGATAAAAAGCAATCCGTTCAGCCGACCGCTTGCCGATGCCGGGCAGCCGGCTCAGGCGTTCAATAGCCCGGGACATAGCGGAGGTTTGATTCGAACTTTTTCCCATGATCGCACCCTTTGCGAGCAGGCCGCATCTCATTCTAAGTCCAGTTCCCTCCGAACGAAACTTCGCGGCACATTTTTTGCACACGCCTCCCCCGGAAGTGGAATCGGGTGCAGCGAGAAGGGGGCATTCGGCGGAAAGCATCATGCTAAGCTGAGTCCGGAGCACGAGGTTCGTCTTGTGCTTGATCGGGGATGGGAGGACCCGTGACGATCCATCAAACGCTTAGCCTCGAAGGCGCCTGGGACGTCGCCCGCAGCGGCCTCGACGCGACAGTCGATGGGATTGCCGCCTGGGAGACGGTGCAACTGCCGGGTCAATTCCTGCCCGGCCTGACCGGCCCCGAGCACGAGAAGGTCGAGGTGGTCTGGACGCGTCGACGTTTTGATCTGACGCAGGAGCAGGCGGCCGGCGGTGTGTCGCTGCGGTGGGGGGGTGTTCGCTTCGGAGCCAAGGTCTGGCTCAACGGCGTGTTCGTCGGTGAGCACGAGCCGATCGGGCCGCATGGGATGTTGCTGCCGAAGGAGAGTCTGCGGGCGGGTCAGAATGAACTCGTCCTGCGTGTGCCGGGCTGGGCGGGCGTCAATCGCAGCGCGTCGGGCTTCACGCTGGCGCCGTCGGGCTCCGCCAAGGAGTTCTGGGGGGCGAAGGCCATCGGGATCTTCGAGGGCATCTGGCTGGAGTTCTTCCACGCGATGCATCTGCGCGGCGTGCTGCCCCTGCCGGACGTGGACAAACGCTCCGTGACGCTGCGCCTCTGGCTCGAGGGCGAACTGCCCGCCAACGCGAGGGCGTCGGCGCAGGTCCGCCTCAAGGGACAATCGGCGATTGCCGGCGAAGGCTCAGTGAGTGTCCACAGCCTCGATGAGGTGACAGCGGTCACGGTATCCCTTCCCGGGGCGAAGCTCTGGTCGCTGGACGATCGCGTGCTCTACGAGGCCCTGGTGCAGGTGCACGCCGACGGAGCATTGTGCGATCAGAAGCAAGTCACCTTCGGCATGCGTGACATCCGCGTGCGCCGCGGCCGCTACGAACTCAACGGCCGACGCCTCTGGCTGCGCGGCTCGAATCTTGTGTATGAGTGGCTGTGGGGCGATCGTTTTCGGGGCCACGCCAAGGAATATCTGCTCGACGAGGGCCGGCGGATGAACCTCATGTGCTTCCGCACGCACACCCTGCCCCCACCGCACAGCTGGCTCGACATGTGCGACGAGCATGGCGTACTGATCCTGGCCGAGCTGCCCGTGCTCTACAACCACGCCGACTTCAAGTTCACCCCCGAGGAGCAGGAGCACTTCAACGTCCAGGCCCTGATCGATGCCAAGAACTGGGTCTGGGAATTGGGCAACCATCCCTCGATCGCCCTCTGGGTGCTGACCAACGAGGCTCCGCTCGCCGGGGAGGAATGGGAGAAGGGGCCCTACTGGCGGTTCGTGAAAGACCTCGACCCCTCGCGTCCGGCAATGCGAGCCGGGCCCCTGAGCAACGACGGCACGCCCGAGGTGGTCGACGTGCATACCTGCGTGAACTTCAACAGCGGGTCCGAGGGCGGGCCGCTGCGGCAGTTCCACAAGTTCGCCGTGAATCGCGATCCTGCTCGGACGCTGGGCAACAGCGAGTACATGAACATCCTTGGCCCGTATGACTCGATCGCCCGGCGCTGGCTGGGGGACAAGGATCACCCCGAGCGCGACCTGATCATGGCCGAGTTCGCCGGCGAGCACACCGAGGCCCTGCGGCGGGAGCAGTTCGACCTGATCCTCCCCTACATGTTCGCCGGCTGGACGGGCATGAGGAAAGAGCGATGGTGGCGAGAAGAATTCCCCACGCCGATGGCCGCCGCATTCCACAGCGCCATGTCACCGGTCCTCGCGAGCCTGGAGCTCTTCGACCGCAACTTCGAGGCTGGAACATCTCCCGCGGCTTCGCTCTGGCTTATCAACGAACTCGATCAAAGCGTCAATGCCCGCGTCGAACTGCTGCTGACGCGACGCAATCCCGAGCATGTCCCACTGCCGGCCGCGTTGGACGAGGCGATCTGGCGGGAGGAATGCTCGATCACGTTGAGCGGGCAGTCGATTGAGAAACGATCGATTCGCTGGCCGATGCCGTCTGAGCCGGGGGTGTATTACCTCGTCGCCGTCCTGCGACGAGAGAGATGCAAGCCCGTTGCCTCGCAACGGATCGTCCGGTCCATCACGTCACCGCGTGCGACGGGGATTGTTCTTGAACGCGGCATAGTCATGCTTGGGGCGGACGACCGGGCCAGGACGTTCCTGTCGCGAATGAAGATTCCGTTCAAGGAGCACTGGCGCGATGTGTCCGCGCTGCCGGCTGCCGTGGTGGTGTGGGATGTCGCGCACGTCAACGCACACGACCGACAGGCCGCGCCGGCGATGCTCGACTATGTCCGCCAGGGCGGCCGGCTTGTCGTGCTCGACCAGGCCGCCTGGAATTGGCCCGAGCTGGTGGACTTCACGCCCAGCGAGCGCGGCAATTTCCAACGCGGCATGTCCTCGCGTGCGTTCCCTGCCTCCCGTGACATGAGCCGCGCGGCATTCGGCGGCCTCGACCCCGAGGTCTTCAAACGCTGGAACGGCCCCCCCGGAACCCTCGCCGATCGCTCGATTCAGGGGGCGGCGACGGCTGAGGGATCGCCGCTCTTGTGGATCGAGAAGCCCGAGCAGGTCGTGCTGCTGAGCACGCCCACGGGTGTGGGCGAGGTCGTCCTGAGCCAGTTGATGCTCAAGGATCGTCTGACGCCCGGCAGCGAGGATGTCCCAATGCCCGAGAAGAGCGATGGCCAGTACGACCCGGCCGCTGCGTCGATCTTCCTGAGCATGATGGGGGCATTGTCCCGATGACAGATCATGTCGGCACGAAATCAGACCACGCGCCCAAGGGTGGTCATGAGCTTCTGCGCGGGGGATTTCTGCACGTCGTCGCTCGCCGGATCATTGATGCGCGAGCGTGCCCAGGCTTTACGGCAGGCCTTGGCCAGGACGTCGGCTTTCGGCAATGAACGTTTCCGTCGGCCGGCGGCGGCGAAGCGGCCCACGCGTTCGAGCACCTGGGCGGACAGGAGCACGTCATTCAGACGCCCCGCGTTGCGGTGTGCCCGTCGGACCAGGGGGCGCAGCGCCGTGGCGATCGCCCTGCAACGATCGGCAAGCTCCGCACCCATGCGGGCATGTTCACGGTTGAACGTGATCGACCCATGCCGGCCGGTGACGATGGCGTCGTAGTCCTGGCTCACCAGCGCAGCGGCGTGGAGTTCAGCCATCGCGGCTGCGCAGGCCCGGGCGTCACGGGCGTTGTGGCCGTAGAAATCCGCCGCGAACCGCCGGCCGAAATCTCGGTCTTCCTCTTCGTCACCGAAAAGATGGCCCGCCCAGGCGATGGCGTAGTCCATCGCCCCCGGAAGGTAGCGGTAGGGGCACCAGACCGTGTTGACCATGCCCGTAACTCTCTGTCGTCGGCGCTGCATCGCGTACGCCGTCATCCGGCGGACATTGGTGAACGTCCCGCGGTTGGGCACAACCCGGGCGAGCCAGCACATCGTGGCCGGGCACGCCCACACCTCCAAGCCCTCCCGCGTGAGCAGGTCCAGCGAGTCGGGGATGACCTGCGGCTCATAATGCCAGTCAAAGATCAGCACGTCCTTGCCGATCACCGCGCGGGTCTTGGATGAATGCAGCAGGTGGTCGCCCCACATCGCCGGACGCTTTCCGAGCCCGCGGACGATGTCGTGGACGCGCACCGCATGGCGTGCGAAGAGATCGGCAGCCTGCTCGGGTGTGATCTTCTCCCGACCGGGCAGGCTCTTGAAGTTGACCTCATCGAGCCCGACGTGCAGCACCTTGGCGGAAAAGATCTCCGCCACATCGGCCAGCAGGTCTTTCAGCAGCGGATAGATCGCCTCGTTGTCAGGGTCGAGCGCGTTGAACCCGCTCTTGGGGCTGCTTCCCAGCCCATGAAACTGTTTGTGCCGCGTGATGAACCGAGTGTGGCCGAGACTTTCGAGCTCGGGCAGAACCTCGATACCCAGTTGCTTGGCCTGTTCGATGAGCTGCCGCATCTGCGCCGCCGTCAGGGCCCCACGGCTGGCCAGCTCAGGGTGCGAGGGCAGGACAAGCCGGCATCCCTCGTCGTCCGCAAAGTGCCAGTGCAGAGTGTTGTAGCCCCACTTCGCCAACCACGGCAGCAGGAACTCGAACTCCGCCAGCGTGTCCATCTGCCGGGCGGGGTCGAGCATCACGACTCGGTGTTTGAACGTGGACATACTGACAGTTTAACCCTGCCCGAGTACGCTCTGGCGGGCCTGGATGTCACGCTCGAGGTTCCGGCGGATCAACTTGGCCAGCGCCTCGGCCTTCTCACGCAGCCGCAGCCAGCGGTTGCGGGCCAGCACGTAATCGGCCCAGTCCGTGGGGATCACGCCCGTCCCGCGATAGGCCCCGATCAAACCCCCGGCACAGCGGGCGATCGTGTCCGCGTCCCGCCCCATCCTTGCCGCGTGCAGGATCATCTCCCGGGCGTTCTCTCCTCGGGTGATCAGGAACATCGCCAGCGCCGGCCCGAGCACCTCGGCCGAGTCCCACGTCAGGCACACCTTTGTGCCCTCCTGCTCGAGGTCCTGCATGGGCACGTACCGGCCGATGATCTCGGCGTAATACCGCTCGATGAACTGCGGGCAACTCGTGCAGACGCGAGCCAGGTCGATCATCGCGGTGACGGACTTCGTCGCCCGCGGCTCGCGGATGTGACGGATCGCCAGCTCGACGATCCGCTCGACGGTGATGCCCGGCAGGAAGCATGAGGCCAGCGCCGCGGCGTACGCCCCGGCCACCTCGCGCGACGCCCCGTGCTGATGCACGGAGGTGACATCGACCGCCATCAGTTCCGCCTTGAGCGGGTCGCCCGCACACAGCAAGCCCACCGGGGCGATGCACATGATGGCGTTGTCCGATGAAGGCTCGCCACGCCCGAGCTCGCGTTTGTTGATCTGCCGAGAACGGTTGCGGTAGTAGGTGATCCGCTCGATCCAGTGCACGTACTCGAGCCGGTTGAACGCCGGCCCGTCGGGGTTAGGCACGGGTGTGGCAAACCCCTCATACGCTTTGGCGAAGGCATAGGCCGTGGTCTGCCCGTCACTGGCCAAGATGCTCTCGAGCAGCAGGTCCGCCACCACGCTGTCGTCCGTCACCGCCCCGAAGGGGCTGTGCGGCCAGCCGCGCGTCTCGGCCGCCAGGTCGAGCTGCGCCTGCGTGAAATCCTCGAACAGCTCGTTCTCGCCGTAGATCCGGCGGATGTCCTGATAGTGCAGCCCCTCCATCGGCGCCCCCAGGGCGTCGCCCACGATGCCCCCGAGCATGCACCCCCAGACACGATCCTCGATGGTCAGGCAGGGTGTGGTCATCGACCGTCTTCCATTCTCGTGGTGTTGCGGCCCCGCGGTGCGTCCGAGTCAAGAATCTCCACGGCGGGGGGGCGATGGCCCAGCCCTCGGCGCGAGCCCCCCGGACAATGATCCCCTATGATATGGCGCCATGAGCACGCCCACCGCCCTGATCCTCCGCACCGCCGGCACCAACTGCGACAACGAGCTGGCCCACGCCTTCGAGTTGGCAGGGGCCGCCACGCGTAAGGTCCACCTCAACGAACTGATCGACCAGCCGCAGATCCTCGAGCAGGTCGACCTCGTGGGCTTCCCCGGCGGTTTCAGCTACGGCGACGACATCGCCGCAGGCCGCATCCAGGCCAACCTCCTGCGGCACCGCCTGATGGCCCCCTTGCAGGCGGCCGTCGCCCGGGGCGTCCCGATGATCGGCATCTGCAACGGGTTCCAGGTGATCATCAAGGCCGGCCTCCTCCCATTCCCCAACGAAGCCCGACAGACCGCGACGCTGGCTGACAACGCCGCCGGCCGCTTCATCGACCGCTGGATCGGCCTCCGAGTCGACCCCACGAGCGTCTGTATCTGGACCAAGGGTTTGGACAAGCTTGATCTCCCCATCGCCCACGGCGAGGGCCGGTTTGTGCCCGAATCCAATGAAGTCCTCCTCCAACTGCAGCGGGCCGGCCAGGTGGCCCTGCGTTACGGCCCGATCGTCGATGCATTACCCACGACTTCCGGGGGCGGCGGCGAGAACAACCCCAACGGCTCGGTCGACGACATCGCCGGCGTGTGCGACCCCTCGGGCCTGGTCCTGGGCCTGATGCCGCACCCCGAGCGGCACGTCCACGCCACCCATCACCCCTGCTGGACGCGTTTCTCCCCCGAGCGGCTGGCCAAGACGCCCGCCGGCCTGCGGTTCTTCCAGAATGCCGTCGACCACGTCCGCCAGAACGGCGCCGTGGGCGCGAGCCAGCCGGTATCCGTCGGCTAAGTCCAAATCCGCAACGGTTTTAGGGTGCAGCCCGCGGCCGATCGCCTTTTGGCACACTCCTCAAATCGTGATATACTACCTGATTCGCGGCTTTAGGCCGGCAATCGTATTGCCCGCGGATGAGCCGTCGAACAACCACCAGGTGTCGGCAGGACTTAAGCGTCTGACGCGTCCAAGCGTTCGACCTGCCCCGCCGACGCGACCCGCTACTGTCCGCTCGTGTTGAGCGGGCCGGGTAAACCAAGTCAGAGGACCCTTTTTGTCATGGTAGATCGCAACCTCATCGCCTCTCTCTCGATCGACGACGACGAAGCACAACAGATGATCGCTGACGCCCTGGGCACGAAAGTGGCCGAGGGCGACATGGACGGCCTGCTGACCGGTCTGACCGCCGACCTCAAGTCCGGCTCGATCCTCAAGGGCAAGGTCATCGGCCGCGTCGGCACCGACTTCCTCGTCGAAGTGGGCCTTAAGAGCGAGGGCGTCCTGGCCCGCGACGAGTTCACCGACCCCGACGCCGTCGAGATCGGCGACGTCGTCGAGGTCCTGCTCGAGACCCACGAGTCCGACGCCGGCATCGTCCAGATCTCCAAGCGCAAGGCCGACCGCATCCGCGGCTGGGAGCGCATCATCGAGAACGCCCAGGAAGGCGACGTCGTCGAGGGCAAGGTCACCCGCAAGATTAAGGGCGGGCTCCTGGTCGACATCGGCGTGCCGGTGTTCCTCCCCGCCTCGCAGGTCGACATCCGCCGGCCGGCCGACATCGGCGAATACCTCGGCAAGAACATCCGGGCCAAGATCATCAAGATCGACCAGGCCCGCCGCAACGTCGTCGTCAGCCGTCGCAAGCTCGTCGAGGAGGAACGCGCCGAGAAGCGCAAGAAGCTCCTCGAAACCCTCAAGGAGGGCGACATCGTCAAGGGCACGGTCAAGAACATCGCCGACTTCGGCGCGTTCATCGACCTCGGCGGCATCGACGGCCTGCTGCACATCACCGACATGAGCTGGGGCAGGATCAATCATCCTTCCGAGATGGTCCAGATCGATCAGCAGATCGAGGTCCGCGTGCTGAACATCGACCGCGAGAAGGAAAAGATCGCCCTGGGCCTCAAGCAGAAGGAAAACAGCCCCTGGCAGGACATCGAGGCCAAATACCCGCTCAACTCGCGCGTGCGCGGCTCGGTGACCAACATCGTCTCCTACGGAGCCTTCGTGAAGCTCGAGGAGGGCGTCGAGGGCCTGGTCCACATCTCCGAGATGAGCTGGACCCGCCGCATCAACCACCCGTCGGAGCTGGTGAGCATCGGCCAGGAAGTCGACGTCGTCGTCCTCGACGTCAACAAGGACAAGCAGGAAATCTCCCTGGGCATGAAGCAGACCGAGGTCAACCCCTGGGAGATCATGCACGAGAAGTACCCGACCGGCACCGTCGTCGAGGGCAAGGTCCGCAACCTCACCAGCTACGGTGCGTTCGTCGAGATCGAGCCGGGCATCGACGGCCTCCTGCACGTCTCGGACCTCTCCTGGACCAAGAAGCTCACCCACCCCAACGAGGTTCTCAAGAAGGGCGACACCATCCGCTGCGTCATCCTCGAGGTCGACCAGGCCAAGCAGCGCATCAGCCTGGGCCTCAAGCAGCTCTCGCAGGACCCCTGGCACGAGGCCATCCCCACCCACTACCAGCCCGGCATGATCGTCCGCGGCAAGGTCACCAAGATCACCAACTTCGGCGTGTTCGTGGAGCTCGAGGACGACCTCGAGGGCCTCTTGCACATCTCCGAGCTGGCCGATCACAAGGTCGAGAACCCCGAGGAAGTGGTCAAGGTCGCCCAGGAGCTCGAGGTCAAGATCCTCCGCGTGGACATCGAGGACCGCAAGATCGGCCTGTCCCTCAAGCGTGCCCAGTGGGGCGCCGAGGCCAACGGCGACGCTGCCGACCCGCAGCAGGCGTCCGGCCGCAAGGGCAAGACCGATCTCGGCGGCGGCCTCGGCGATGCCGGCGGCCTGGGCACCGACAAGATCACCTTCTAATCCCCCCGGAAGGCCCCGCCCCCGGAAGTAACTTCGGTTGGTCAGGGTTCAACAACACAACCCCACAAGCCCGCTCCGGCGGGCTTTTTTCTTTTCCGGGGCGACTCGTGGGGCGACCCATCGCGTCGGTTAGAATCCCCCCATGCACCCGAACCTCCAAGCACTCGTCGAGGCCCTCGAGCAAGCCGGCGAACTCGTCCGCATCAAGACCCCCGTGTCGCCGCTATTGGAAGTAGCTGCCATCACGGACCGCGTGTCGAAATCCGATGCCCCGCACCCCAGCGACTATGCGAAAACCTTCGACCCCAAGCACTTCCGGGGTGGCGGCAAGGCGCTCTTGTTCGAGAACGTCGAGGGCTCAGCTTTTCCGCTCTTGATCAACGCGTTCGGCTCGTACCGACGACTGGAGATGGCCCTGGGCTGCCACCCCGGCGGGCCGCGCGAGGGCGGATTCGAGGCCATCGGCGAGATCATCGGCAAGATCGCCAAGCCCGAGCCCCCGGTGGGGCTGATCGAGAAGATTAAAAAAGGGCTCGAACTGGCCAAGATCGCCGGGGCCGCGCCCAAGGTAGTGCGGAGCGGCGCCTGCCAGGAGGTCGTCAAGCAGGGCGACGAGATCGACCTGCTCTCCCTGCCGATCATCCAGTGCTGGCCGCTCGACGGCGAACCCCGGAAGGTGGGGTATCCCGTCCCGGCTGACCAGCCCAAGGGCGGCACGGGCCGATACATCACCCTCGCCGGTGTCTACACCATCCATCCCGATGACGCCGGCAAGGACGAGGGCCAGCCTCGCACCTCGCGCAACATCGGCATGTACCGCTGCCAGGTGATCGACCGCCACCGCACCGCCATGCACTGGCACATGCACCACGACGGGGCCCGTCACTGGCGGGCGTGGAAAGAGCGGCGGGCGAACGATCCCGCCTTCGCCGCGAAGCATCCCGGCATGCCCTGCGCCGTCGTCCTCGGCGGCGAGTCCGTCCTGCCCTACGCCGCCACCGCCCCGATGCCCCCCGGCATCAGCGAACTGCTCCTGGCGGGCATCCTCAACGACGGCGCGATCCCCCTGGTCCGCTGCAAGACCCTGGA
>JADZCW010000175.1 GCA_020851395.1 Phycisphaeraceae bacterium | reverse complement strand
TTTCGTTTGCCGAGTCTGCATGCCGTTCCGGGGAGGCTTGCAGGCCCCCTATGATCCTCCCACCATACTCGCTCCAAACCAGCCTACCAATCCACCCCAGGAACGACCGTTTGAATGACCCCAGTTCACTCTGTTACGATGCCGCTCATATCTGTGGTCGTCGTACTGTCTTGTCTTGATCGTTGAGCGTCGCAACCTTCACGCCGGGGGACTGGTCAAGCGCATGAAGATCGGCGTCCTGAGCGACACGCACGACCGCCTGCCGACGTTCCGTCGGGCCGTGGCCATGTTCCGGCACCTCAAGGTTGACGCCGTCATCCACGCCGGCGACTTCATCGCCCCCTTCGCCGCCAAGGTCGTCGCCCCCGAGGTGCTTGACATCCCGTTCCACTGCGTCTACGGCAACAACGATGGCGAACGCAAGGGCCTCAAGGCTGTCCTGCCGAACATCCAGGACGGCCCGCTGCGGATGACGATCGGCGGCAAGACCCTCGTCGTCCACCACTTCATCGACTGGCTCAAGCCCACCGACCTGGCCGGCGCCGACGTGGTCATCACCGGCCACACGCACGAGGTCGTCAACGAGGCCCGCGACGGCAAGCTCATCCTCAACCCCGGCGAATGCTGCGGCTGGGTCCATGACCGCTGCACCGTCGCGATCCTGGACCTGGATGCCGTCAAGGCCCAGATCGTCGAAGTCCACGAGTAACCACGGTTCACCCGCGCCGCAGCCCCGAGCGCCCATGGCCTGATCCGCCAAAGGCCCGAAACGGTGTCTTTTGATTACCTATTGTGAAATTACCTGGTTCGAGGCTGTTTTGGCGATATATTTCAGGTGAACCGTGGTGCAACGCCAACGGGTCTAATCAGTCGAACGGCAGCCGACGCGGAGGGGCCAACAGGCCCCCGTCGCCGTGATGGTCTACGTTCAGGACAACCAGGATTCGACGCCAGGGGATCGCGATCGTGGGCCGTCCAGCGCGGGAGGTGCGTCATGCGACGCTTCCATGCGATGCTGGTGGCAGGGGTGATCGGGGCATTCGTCGTCGGGCTCGACGCCCCTGCAAGCCTGATCGACTATCGTCTTGCCGCCGGGGGGGCCCCCGGTCCCTTCTCCGACCGTGTGCAGGACACGCCGCTCCCGTGGGCTCAGCTCAATCACCCGCTCGACGCGGGGATGCGCAGCCAGACCCCCTGGCGATTCAGCGAGCAGGGGCTGGGCAACAGCATCCTGATCGACTACGGCCAGATCTCCTACATCGGCGACCTGGGCACTCGCGCCCGGCGGGCCATCTACGACGTCCTGGCCTGGGTGCCGGTGCCGCAATTGCTCTACCTTGACCCGCACCGTCCCGCCCCGGACAACCCCGTGGTGCTGCCCGGCGCTTTTCCTCGGCATGGCGATATCCGCGGGCCGGCTCGTCTCTCAGAGTCCGGTGGTCGGTCGCTGAGCCTCCCGCCGGTCGAGCCACCCGTTCCCGAGCCGGCAACGATCATCCTCTTTAGCCTGTCCTTCGCTGCCCTTTTCGTCGGACGACGCGTGCCGGCGTCTTCCCGCCGCTGACCGCGGACCAGTCTCACCGCTGGGCCCTTCGTCGCTGTCCCGTCCCCCGCGCCGGATACAATCTTCGTATGCGCGAGCGCGACCTTCTTGAGCACATCTACCGCCAGAACCCCACGCTCGGGGAGCTTGTCTCCATCCCCCCCGGCGACGACATGGGCGGCCTGCTCCTGGACGGCCGCAACGTCCTGGTCACCGTCGACCAGCTCGCCCAGGACGTCCACTTCAGCCTCGACCGCGCCACCCTCGCCCAAGTCGGCCGCAAGGCCATCACGCGCAACCTCTCCGACGTCGCCGCCATGGCCGCTCTGCCCCTGGGCGCCGTGGCCGCCGGCTCGCTGCCTGACACCTGGTCCACCGAGCAGGCTGACGAACTCTTCGACGCCATGCGCGCCACCGCCCAGGCGTACCGCTGCCCCCTCGTCGGCGGCGACATCTCGATCTGGCACGGCCCGCTGATCCTGACCGTGACGATCCTCGCCCACCCGGCGGGCCTGGGCCCGATCCTCCGCGGCGGCTCCAAGCCCGGCGATCATGTCTATGTCACCGGCCGACTGGGCGGCAGCCTGCATACGGTAGGGGGGCCCACCCGGGGGCGCACGCACCATCTGGACTTCGAGCCTCGCATCGACCTCGCCCGCGCCCTGGCCGAGCGCCTGGGCCCAGGCCTGCACGCCATGATCGACCTGAGCGACGGATTAGGCGTGGACGCCGGCCACCTCGCCCGCATGGCACGTCTGACCGCCGAGATCGCGGTTGACCGCCTGCCCGCCGGCCCCGCCGCCGAACAGGCCGGCAGGATCGACGGCCTGCCCGCCTGGAAGCATGCCCTGGGCGACGGAGAGGACTACGAGCTCTGTTTCACCACGGACCCGCACGCCGCACTGCCCGACGAGATGCTCGGCGTCCCGATCACCCGCGTCGGCCGGATGCGTCCCGCGTCGCCGGGCGAGGCGGCCGTCGTCGTCCTTGGCCCCGACGGCAAGCCCCTGGACGTCGGCGACCTGGGCTGGGAGCATCGCTCTCCATGACCACGCGCCCCCCGACGGATCCCTCGCCCGACTGGCAGGGCCGCACGACCAGCGTCGACGCCACGCAGGTCCTGGCCCGCGTGATCGCCCGCCATGTCCGGGCCGGCGACCTGATCGCTCTTGAGGGCCAGCTCGGCGCGGGCAAGACCCAGTGGGTTCGAGGTCTGGCGGCGGGTCTGGGGGCGAACCCCGGCGCTGTCTCCAGCCCGACATTTGTCATGGTCCAGGAGTATGACCTTGCGCCATTGCCTGCCACGGCGGGCGGCGGATCGCCCCGCGTCCTGGTCCACATCGACGCCTATCGTCTTCGCACTCTTGAGGACCTCGAGTCCACCGGCTGGGACCCCTCCACGCTCGAGCCCGGCGGCGAATTACGCCGTCAAGCCGTCGTGGTCGTCGAGTGGGCCGACCGCCTGGGAGAACTGCTCGGTAAAGACTACCTCGCCCTGGAGTTCTCCCACACGCAGGAAGACGACGCCCGGGACGTGCGGCTGTGGGCCGTGGGCGACTGGCGATCTCGCCTGCCGAAGGTGCTCTCCGATCTGCAAGCGTCAGCCTCCGAGCCCCACGAGCCTTCGCACGCCTGCCCGATCTGCGGCCAACCCGCCGCCCCGATCGACCGCAACGCCCACTTCCCCTTCTGCTCACCGCGCTGCAGGATGGCTGACCTCAACCGCTGGCTGACCGGCCACTACAAGATCTCCCGCCCCGTCGAGGCGGCGGATCTGGAGGACGATGATTCGTCGCGGTAGGGGCGTGCCCACGCGATGGGATCACATCACGGACGTTCGACCGGCTGGGTCGTGGGTTGCGTCGCGGCGGGCGGCGGGGCCCATCGCCGCGCCTGGTCCACCAGCACCTTGTAGATCGACCCCTCGCCCGACTTGGTGTTCCAGATCCCCGCCTGCTCGTCCGAGTCGTAGGTCCAGAACAGCCACCCAGCCAAACCCGCCTTGCGCAGGCGTTGCAGGTGCATCTTCATCGCCCTGGCGGCACGCGCCTCGGTCGCATATGCCCCGCGGAACGCCCCGAATTCTCCACAGATGATCGGCTTGCCTGCCGCGCGAGCCGCCTGCGACAGCGCGTCCCACTCGACGCTCTTGAGCTCCCGGGCAAGGAAGCCCTGGTCGTGCGGGTAGAGGTGAATGTCCAGGTAGTCCAGCTTCGACCGTGTGAGCGCCAGCGGCCGCGCCGGCACCCGACCGTCGCGCGTCCGATCCGTGAAGTGCGTTCCCGGCCCGACCCGGTGCACCGCGTGATAGGAAAAGACGTTGACGCTGACGAGCGCCCGCGGGTCAACCTTCTTGATCGCATCCACGCAAGCGTCGGCCCACAGCACCAGGTGATCATCCGCCAGATGCTGCTGCTGGCCGGCGTCGGCCAGGTCATAGACCTGTCCGTTGGCCCCCGTGAATGTCCCCTCCCGCAACGAGAAGGGCGGTTGGTTGGCCATCAGGTGCGTCTCGTTGTCCAGCTCGTAGGCCAACACCGTCGAGAGCAGGTCCGGTCGTCGTGCCGCGATCGCTGACACCACGTCCCCGACGAACTGCGCCTTGGAAGCGATGCCCTGGACGGTCAGGTAGACCCGGTTGCGCGACCCGATGACCGACTCCGTAGGCCCACCCTCCGGGCGGTAGCTCGGGGGCAGGTCGCACAGGGCCATGATCACGTGCACGCCCGCCCGTCGGGCCTGATCGAGGAAGTCCAGCAGGTTGCCCATGTAGTGCGCGGAGAATTCGCGGTTGTCGGCCCGCGGCACGATCCCCTGACCCGGGTAAGGATCCACGAACACGCGGACCACGTTCAGGCCGTCCCGTCGAAGCTCGCCGAGCATCACCGCCGCCCGCGCCCCGTCGTAAAGCTCCGGTGCGAACGTCGCGTGCCAGTTCCGATCGCCTCCCAGCCGGATGTAGTTGACTCCTCGGGGCACCCACCGTTGCCATCCGTCATCCAACGCGAACCCTTCGTCGCGGACGATCACCCGCGGCAGCGCCGCCCCCGGCTCCTGCCCCCGGGCCGCGACGATCATTCCCGCGACGATCAGGCAGACAACCATCGCGAAACAAGGGCCGCGTTCCTTGAGCGTGGGCCTGGTGTGTACCGTGTTCGCACGCTTGCCACCGAACGTCGGATCGTCCGCTCGTCCCGGCCGCCAGACCTTGCACGCACCCATCCGGCAGCCTCCTCGCGGACGACCGCGGATTACTCGCCGATCTTGATCAGCTCGACCTCAAAGATCAGCACCGCGCCGCCAGGGATGGCATTGCCCGCGCCCTGCTCGCCGTAGGCCAGGATGGGGGGGATCACCAGCTCCCACTTCGCGCCGGGCTTCATCATCTTGAGCGCCTCGCTGAACCCCGGGATCACGCCGTTGACCGGGAAGCTCGCCGGTTGTCCGCGCTCGATGCTGCTGTCGAACACCCGGCCGTTGACCAGCTTGCCGGTGTAGTTGACCGTCACGGTGTCCCCGTCCTTGGGCGAGGGGCCGGCGCCGGGGTCGATGATCTTGTATTGCAGGCCGCTGAGCGTCGTCTTGACGCCCTCTTTCTTGGCGTTCTCCTCCAGGAACACCTTGTTCGAGTCCATGAACTCCTGCTGGAGCACCTGGATCTTGGCCGAGAGGATCTTGTTGACCTGCTCGACCAGGGACTGGAGCTGCTCGACGGTCGCGGTCGGCTGGCCCGCGACGGACTCCTCGAAGCCGCGCAAGGCCAGCGCCGAATCGGGCTTGATGTCCATCGGCATGGTCTTGATCGACTGGCCCGCCCGCAGGCCCGCCATGTAGGAGACCATCTGGTCGAGCGTCTCGAGCTTCGTGCCGTCCGAGAGGACGATCGGCTCGAGCGTCACGGAGGCTTCCGTGGTGGCGGCGGTCGCGCCGTCCTGCGCGGGGGTTGCCTCCGTGGCCGGCGCCGCTGACGCGTCCTGCGCCAGGGTCGATCCGGCGGTCAGAAGGCCCGCCATCATCACCGTGATCATTGTCACCTTCGCTTGCATGCTGTTTCCCTTCAGAAAGTTCACCGTCGGGTCGTCACCCCGGACGCGGACACGTCGGTTCATCATACCTGTCTTCCGCCGGCCCGGCTGGCCCTTAGGTCCGGTAGTCGGCGTTGATCGCCACGTACTGCCGGGAGAGGTCGCACCCGAGCCACTGCGTCGAGGCCTTGCCGATCCCGAGGTCGAGCGTGAAAACCACTTCCTTGCCCGCCATCAGCCTCAGCAGCTGCCGCGCCTGACGCCCCGAGGAGGCCGTCGGCCGGCCCCTCTCGAACACGCAGACCTCCTTCTCCGGGCCGATGTACAGCGACATCTTCTGCGGCACGATCGCCGCCCCGCTGTACCCCGCGGCGGTCACCACCCGGCCCCAGTTCGGGTCGCCGCCGTGCACCGCCGTCTTGACCAGCGGGCTGTCGACGATCGCCTTGGCCACCCGGTCCGCGTCCTTCTGCGAACGCGCACGGGTCACCGCCACGCGCATGACCTTCGTTGCCCCCTCGCCGTCGCGTACGATCTGATAAGCCAGGTCCTTGCACAGGTCCGTCAACGTCCCGCGGAACTTCCGCAGGTCCGTCCCCTCGCGTCGGATCACCGGGTTGCCCGCCGCCCCGTTGGCCAGCACCAGCAGCATGTCCGACGGGCTGGTGTGCTGGTCCACGCTGATCCGGTTGAACGAGACGTCCGCCGCCTCGCGCAGGACCTTGCGCAACACCGGCGGGGCGATCGCCGCGTCGGTGGTGATGAACACCAGCATCGTCGCCATGTTCGGCGCGATCATCCCCGAGCCCTTGGCCATCCCGCCGAGCGTCACCGTCCGCCGGCCGAGCTTGACCTGCATCGCCGCCGTCTTGGGCGCCAGGTCCGTGGTCATGATCGCCGCCGCGGCGTCCGCGTCAGCCCCCGCGCCGCGCCCGAGCTTGCCCGTCAGCGTCGCGATCCCGCGTTCGATCTTGTCCATCGGCAGCTGCGGGCCGATCACTCCGGTGGATGCCGGCAGCACGTCCGTCGCCCGCAGCGGCGACAGGCCCGGCGGGGCCGTCTGCGGCCGGCTCAGGCGTTCGGCGACCAGTTCACACGTCCGCCGAGCGTTCCGCAAGCCCTCGTCGCCCGTGGCGTCGTTGGCGCACCCGCTGTTGCAGACGATCGCACGCGCCGTGCCCGATCGCAGGTTCCCCCGCGTCACCACCACCGGCGCCCCGGGAAGCTTGTTCTTGGTGAAAACGCCCGCCGCGGCGCACGGACGCTCGGACACCACCAGCGCCAGGTCGGGCTTGCCCGATTCCTTGATCCCGCACGTGGTGCCAGCTGCCAGGAAGCCCGATGGGGCGGTGACCGCCCGAGGTACGACAGTAGCCATAAGCTCAAGTTGTAGCCGAATCTCGCCCACCCGCAACACCCGGCCCCCTCCGTGCCGCCGATCTCGATCGCTCACGACACCGTCGACCCCGCCGGCACTTCTTTCGACGGCGCCAGCAGCACCACGTCCGTCACCTGGTCTCCGGTCAGCGCGCTGGCCGCCAGCAGCATCCCGTTCGAGTCCTCCCCTCGAATTTTCCTCGGGGCGAGGTTGGCCACCACCACGACCTGCTTGCCCGGCAGCGTGGCCGGATCGTAATACGCCCGCACGCCCGCGCAGACCTGCCGCTGCTCCCCGCCGAGGTCCACCTGGACCTTGAGGATCCGGTCCGCGTTGGGATGAAATTCGGCCGAGATAATCGTGCCGATCCGCAGATCCAGCTTGGCGAAATCGTCGTAGGTGATGGTGGGCTTGAGTTCCATGAGAGCATGCTCCTGATAGGGGGGCCGGGGATTCCGGGGATGTCCCCCGCCGACAATGACCAAGGCTCCAGAGAGTACAATCCAACCCGACATCCCGCCACGCCGTAGGACATGCCTTGCCCGACCACCCAACCCCCGCCCCCGCGCCTGCACCCACCCCGCGCCCACGACGACGGCGTCGGCTGCGCATCTTCCTTGTCGTCGTCCTGATCCTCACCCTGCTGGTCGCCACGGCTTACCACTTCCTCAGCGACCCCCGGCGTCTGGCGGCGGTGATCGCCACGGGCGTCTCGATCGTCACCCGGGCCCAGGTCCACATCGACCGCGTCGAGTTCTCCCTCAAGGCCCCGATCGCCATCGAGGGCTTCACCCTGCGCGTCCCGGACATGCCCGGGACGGACAACCAGCTCTTTAGCGCCACGCGCATCCTGATCGAGCACGACCCCTGGGCCCTGCTGCGCCTGAGCTTCAAGCCCCTGACCGTCTCCTTCGAGCGCCCGGTCCTTTACATCACCGAGGACCTGGACCGTCGCAAGTTCAACTTCCAATTGCTGATGGACCGTCAGCAGAGCGAGTCCAGCCCGCCGCCCAAGCACTGGCCGCAGATCTACCTCGGCCAGGCCCAGGCCGTCTTCGGCCGCGTCATCGACGGCAAGTACGAGGCCTTTAAGACCATCGACCTGACCGGCAACATGATGCCCGACCCCGACGCCGCCGGGCAGTACCGCATCACCCTCCTGCACCAGAACGCCGACGGATCCCCCGGCGCCGCTCTGACCTCCCACTTCGACCCCGCCCGCCGCTCCATCTCCGCCAGGCTCGAGCACTTCGACCTCCAGAGCCCGCTGTTCAACCTCCTGCCCGCCCGCGTCAGGCAATGGTGGGAACGGCTCGAGCCCGCGGGCACCGTCTCGCCGATCACCTTCGGCTACGATCCCGACCCCGCCGTCGGCTTCTACGCCTCCCTGGCCGTCGACGACTTCTCTCTCTCGCTGCCCTACGGTGAGACGGCCTCGCGGATGACCCACGTGCACGGCTCGTTCGACCTGCGCGGCGAGACCATCCACCTCAATCACCTGCACGGCCGGATCGAGGACGTCGCCTACGTCATCAACGGCCAGGTCCACGGCTTCTCCGCCGACGCACCCTTCGACTTCCAGGTCAACGTCGCCGGCGGCATCCCCGACCAGCCCCGCTTCCTCTACGCGTTGCCCAAGACGGCCCAGACGCAGTTCTACCGCTTCATGCCCTCGGGCCTCTTCGACGCCGACATCCACCTCTCCCGCACTCCCGCCCAGACCGTGGCCGATGCATCGACCCCGCCCGCTGCGACCCGCCCCGCCGAGAAGATCAACTACGAAGGCTCGGTCCGCTTCTCCAAGGCCAAGCTCCGTTACTTCCGCTTCCCGTACCCCCTCCAGGATCTCCGGGGTACCATCAAGCTCAGCAACAAGAGCGTTGACCTGGTTGATGTCGTCGGCAACGGACCGACCGGCGCCAGGATTCGCATGACCGGCTCGGTCTTCCCCCCCGGCGAGGGCGCCGCCGTCGACGTCCTGATCCACGCCGACGACCTGCCCCTGGACGACCACGTCTACACCGCTCTGCCCGACAAGGAAAAGCCCGACTATCTGATGTTCCTGCACCCGCCGTCGCACAAGCAGTTGCTCGACCGCGGCGTTGTCCGCAGCGAACAGACCAGCCTCGCTGCCACTGAGCCCAGCGACTCGCCGTCGACACAGCCCTCCGCCACGCAGCCTACCCACGCCCCGCGAAGCTGGGCCGCGCCCATCTTTGACCTCGACGGCAAGGTCGACGCCGACTTCCACATCCTCCGCGACTTCGGCGACGACGCCCGCATCCGCGTCACCTCCACCCTCCATGCCAAGAACACCCCGGTGCTCTTTAAGCACTGGCCTTACCCCGTCCGCGCCATCGGCGGCTCGGTCGTCATCGCCCCCGGCCTGGTCACCATCCGCGACGGCGTCTTCGAGGGGCTGACCGGCGGGGTCATTCACATCGACGGCCAGGTCCAGCTCGCCCGTCGCGATCCGCCCCAGGTCCTGACCCCCGACCTGCGCATCACGGCCGAGAACGTCCCCCTGGACCAACTGCTGCTCGCCTCGATCCCGTACCCCCAGGACCGTTGGCTCCGCGACCTGCACGCCGCCGCCACGCTCCACGGCGAGGGACGGATCTTCCGCAGCGACACCCGCGAGATGGACTACGCCATCGACCTCGAGCCCTCCGGCGGCTCCTTCAAGCCCTACGACGGCCGCTACCTCATCTCCGACGTGCAGGGCCGGCTCCTGCTCCGCCCGGGCTCGCTGACGATCCAGAGCCTCCAGGGCCGGCACAACGGCTCCTCCTTCTCCGTCGACGGCGTCACCGCCTGGACGGACGGCCGACCCGACATCACGCTGAACCTCCACGCCGACGCCCTGCGTTTCGAGGAGCCCGTCCTTGACCTCGTCCCGCCCCAGCTTGCCCTCTACGACCGCCTCCAGACACTCTTCGAGCAGCACAAGCCCGCGGGCCTGTTCGACCTTGAAGTCGAGTACAACGACCACGGCGCCGACGCGGCCGGGTACGTCCTGCGCCTGTCGCCGAAGAACCTGGCCTTTGACCTGCGCGGCCAGCGCGTCGAGCTGACGAACATGCACGGCCAGCTCGTGGTCAACCCCGATTCCCTCTGGTTCAAACCGCTGACCGCGGACATCTCCACCGGCAGCATCGCCGCCAACGCCGTCCTGCGCGTCGCCCCGCGGACCGACCTGGACATGACCCTCGACGTCCGTGCCGACCGGATCGACCCGGTCGTCCGCGCCTTCCTGCCCGACGGCGTCCTGGCCGCCATCGACGGCATGAGCCTCCAGGGCGCCTTCACCGTCGATGACGCCCGCCTGCGCTGGCGGCCCTACGCCAAGGGCGATCCGACCCTTAGCTTCCAGGGCCCGATCAATTTCTCCAACGCGTCGGCCGACCTAGGCTTTAGGATCACCAGGCTCCAGGGCGCCCTGGACGTCGACGCCGCCAGCTTCTCCGGCGAGCCGTTGCCCCGGCTGAACCTCTCGCTCACCGCCCCGACCCTACGGGCCATGGACCGCCTGGTCGAGAACGCCCGCGCCACCCTGCACAGCGACACCCAACACAACATCCTGGTCATCGACAAGTTCATCGGCGCCTGCTACGGCGGCGTGATCCTCGGCTCGGGCGCCATTGATATGAAGCCCCCCCTGAGCTACGAGCTGAGCCTCGTCCTCCAGGACGTCGCCCACGAACCCTTCGTCGACCTGACCCAGGAAGACGCCTGGCTGGCCGACCATCCCTCCGAGCCCGACGTCGACGGCGGCGTCTCCGAACGCCACCCCGGCACGGCTGTCCTGTCGATTAACATGAACCTCGACGGCGTCATCGGCCGGCCCGAGACTCGCCACGGCCGCGGCAAGCTCATGGTCCGCGACGCCCACCTCTTCAAGACCCCACTGGCCATGGCCATGCTCCACATCGTCAACCTCAACTTCCCCGCCTCCAAGGCCTTCGACCGCGCCGGGGCCGAGTTCCTGATCGACGGCGACCTTGTCCGCATCGACTCCCTGAGCATCGAGTCGCCCTCCGTCGAGCTCGTCGGCTCCGGCGTCATGCGCTACTCCGACCGCGCCCTGGACCTGCGCATGTACAGCCGCAACCCCGCGGGGCTCAAGATCGAGCCGCTCACCTCCGTCTTCAACATGATCAAGGACGAGTTGCTGACCATCCGCGTCACCGGCACACTCGATCAGCCCCAGACCTCCACGTCCACCCTCAGCGGCATCGGCAGCTCCCTCAACGAGATCTTCGGCCCCCCGCAAAAGAATCGCAAATCTCCCCTGGTCGGCACAAACTAAGGCCGATCCTCCCCTCTCAGCACCCCGCATACGCCCACCAGTCCGCCATCCCCACCGCCTCGAGGATTTCCCCCGGGATCCGTGCGTCGACCGGGTCAATCGTCTGGGGATCGCACTTCGGCGCCACCGCCAGCACCGGCACCCCCGTCATCCTCGTAATCCATTGCCGGTTCCCTCCCATCGACGGGTCCGACGATGCTGCCTCGTCCGGCTCAAACCCGTTGACCACGACACCCGCCACTTTGCATCCCGCCTCATGCAGCAGCCGAACAGTCATCGCAGTGTGGTTGACCGTGCCCAGGCCCGCCCTCGCCACCACCACCACCGGGTAGCGCAGCGTCAGGATCAGGTCCAACACCGTCAGCCACCGCTTGGGTTCCTTCTGGGCATCCCGGTCGAGCACCGGCCCAAGCGGCACGAGCAACCCGCCCACCCCCTCGATGAGCATCACGTCGCTCGTCGCGTCGAGCAGCTCAAGACTCCTGGCCACCGCCGACCAGTCCGGCGGCTGCTTCGCCACCTCCGCCGCCGCGGCAGGGGAGAGCGGCTGGCGATACCGCACCGGGTTGATGACGTCCAATGGCTGCCGGCTGTCCGCAAAGTACGCCAGGGCGATCGCGTCGTCGCTGACCAAACCCTCCCGCTCGCTGCGGCAACCCGACGCCAAAGGCTTGCACACGCCCACCCGCCGTTCCTGGTCGCCTTGAACGCCCAATCGCAGCGCCCGGGCGATCGCGCAGGTGATCACCGTCTTGCCCACCCCCGTGTCCGTTCCGGTCACGAACAACCCCGGCTTGCGTATTCGCAACTTCTTCTCGAACATCTTGGCCATAATACCTCCACGCAAGCCCCCCGGAAGTTTCTCCATGACCGCTCCCACCGACGTCTACTCCCCCAGCGAATTCCACGGCAAGGTCGTCCTGGTCACCGGCGGCTCCGACGGCCTGGGCAAGCACCTTGTCCAGACCCTCGTCCGACTCGGCGCCACGGCCTACTTCTGCGCCCGCCGCGCCGAGCCCGCCGAGGCCCTGGTCAAAGAGCTCGGCCCGAGCGCCAAGTTCCTCCAGGCCGACCTCGCCGACGTCCAGCAGGCCCGCGCGATGGTCGATCAGATCGCCCGCCAGGCCGGCACGCTCGACTACCTGGTCAACAACGCCGCCATCGACCCCCGCATTGAGTTCGCCTCCGCCACCGACGCCGACTTCGACCGCCTGATCGCCATCAACCTCCGTCCCTTCTTCACCGTCACCCACGCCGCGCTGCCCCTGCTCAAGGCCGGCACGGGCAAGGCCATCGTCAACACCATCACGACGAATTACATGCTCGGCCTCTCTCCCTTCACCCTCTACAACGCTTCTAAGTCCGGCATCGTGGGCCTGACCCGCTCGCTCGCCCGCGAGCTGGGGCCCCTGGGCATCCGTGTCAACGCCATGTCCCCCGGCTGGATCATGACCGACAAACAGCTCCGCGAGCACGTGAGCGAAAAAGACAAACAGGACCTTCTCGACGCCCAGTGCCTCAAAGAGCTCTTAAATGAATCGCACGTCACACCGGCCACGCTGTTCCTGCTTTCGACCGCCGCCAGGGGGATTACCGGCCAGAACCTCATCGTTGACGCCGGCAAGGTCATGCAATAGCCAGCCCGCCCCCCCCGCCTTATGATTGCACCTCCACCCCGCCCGCCCGGCAGCACGACAGGGAGATCGGACCAGCGATGAATTACGTCCAACTGACAGCCCAGCAGCGAAAGGCGATGCTGGCCGCCATCGGCGTCGGCAAGGTCGAAGAACTCTACGCCAGCCTCCCCGAGCAGTACCGCCTCAAGCAGGACTTGCCCCTGGCCGGCCTGCCGAAAGGATTGAGCGAACTCGAACTCCGCCGCGAACTCGACATACGCGCCTCGACCAACAAACCCGCGGGTGGTGGTACATGTTTCCTCGGTGGGGGGGTCTACGACCATTTCATCCCCCAGTCCGTCAACTACCTCGCCCACCAGGGCGCCTTCGTCACCGCCTACACGCCATACCAGGCCGAGGCCTCGCAGGGCTCGCTCCAGGCCTTCTTCGAGTTCCAGAGCCAGGTGGCACGCCTGACCGGCTTGGAAGTCTCTAATGCCTCGCTCTATGAGGGCGCCACCGCCGTGGCTGAGGGCGTTCTGATGGCCGTCAACAGCAGCGGAAGGCGCAAGGTCCTCGTCGCCTCTACCCTTCACCCCGACTACCGGGCTGTGCTCAAGACCTACCTCGGTGACCTGCCCGTTGAGTACCACGAGATCCCCGCCGAGAACGGCCGCATCACCCCTGGCAAGGTTGAATCCCTCGTCGAAAGCTTCCGGGGAGACGTCGCGGCCGTGGTCATCCAGTCGCCCAACGTCCTGGGCCTGATCGAGGACTGGAAATCCCTCTTCGCCGCCGCCAAGAAGCCCGTCGAGGGTCACACGGCGATGGCCGTGGCCGTCTTCAACCCGATCTCGTTGGGCCTTCTCGAACTTCCGGGGGACTGCGGCGCGGACATCGCCGCCGGCGAGGGCCAGCCCCTGGGCATCCCCATGTCCTTCGGCGGCCCTTACCTCGGCCTCTTCGCCGCCAAAGCGTCCCTGATGCGTAAGATGCCCGGCCGCCTCGTGGGCCAGACGACGGACCAGGCCGGCCGACGCGGCTTCTGCCTGACGCTCCAGACCCGCGAACAGCACATCCGCGGCGCCAAGGCCACCAGCAACATCTGCACCAACCAGGGCCTCCTGGCCATGCGAGCGACGATCTACCTCAGCACCCTCGGCCCGGCCGGCCTGCGCGAGGTGGCCGAGCATTGCTATCACAAAGCCCACCACGCCGCGAACAAGATCGCCGCACTCAAGGGGTATAAGCTCGCCTACGACGGCCCGTTCTTCCATGAGTTCGTCGTCGACGCGCCCGTGCCGGCCCGCAAGATCATCGACCTCGGCCGCCAACGCGGCATCTACCCCGGCCTCGACGCCAAGCAGCTCGGTATCGGCAGGGATCATCAACTCCTCATCGCCGTGACCGAGAAGCGCACCAGTGCCGACATCGACGCCCTGACGCAACTCCTCGCCGACGCGGCCGCCAAGTAAGTCCCCAAAGCACCAAGACGAGCCATTCGTCACGAAGGTACAGCCCATGACCTCAGGATTCGCAGGCAAGTTCGAGCGTGTCGGCCAGGAACAGCCCTCCCCGCTGATCTTTGAACGCTCCACCCCCGGCGCCCGGGCCGTGGACCTGCCCGCCCTGGACGTGCCCGCCACACCGATCCCCGACTCCCTCAAGGCGGCGAAATCCCCCGATCTGCCCGAGGTTGGCCCGCTCGACCTCATCCGCCACTACACGCTCCTGGCCTCGCGCAATTTCTCGGTCGACGCCAACTTCTACCCCCTCGGCTCGTGCACGATGAAGTTCAACCCGCCGATCAACGAGGCCGCCGCCGCCATGCCCGGCTTCGCCGGCCTGCACCCCAAGCAGGACGACGCCGACATCCAGG
>JADZCW010000174.1 GCA_020851395.1 Phycisphaeraceae bacterium | reverse complement strand
GGTCTGGCTCTGATTCGTCGTCGGTAAGTTCGTCGGAAGACGAATGGACGACACGGTTCGATCAAGCTCAAAACCGGACAAGGCGGCTCTCAAAGAGCCGCCTTGTTCTTTAATTGTTTTGTGCCACGGTGGTTTCGTGCCATCGGGGGGCGGGAGGCTGCCTAACAGGCATCAACATAATACTTACGTATGGTAATATTATTAAAACTATTGACAAACATCAATCTTGAGGGCATATTCTGGGTATCTCATCGAAATCTAACGAGATCATTCCCGCCTTCGCTTCGTGAATTGAGGATTTGGTTTCCCCGCGGGCCTGTGGATCGGATGAACCGACGCAGGCAAGAGCATCCGCAATTAGGTGGATGGTTCGAGTGACGGGAGACGCGTGCTTGATCAGGAAGCGTTCCATCTTTTTGATCTTGCTGACCGACGACCGGGGAGGCTTTCGCTGTGTCGCGCGCGATTTCGCATGCAAGCACCTCCTGTCGTGCCGTGTGGCCCGGCAGGTGAAACGTGTGCCGTGACCCCTCGTGGGGGTGGATACGAAGGCCCTGCAATTTGGAGGAATAGAGAAATGAGAACGATTGTGTCTGGTTTGGCGCTGTTGGTCGCGGCGCCGGCGATGGCGGTGACGCTGGCACCCGGACCGATTCAGAGCATCCCCAACACGTACAACACATCGCTTCAACGGCCTGCGGTGGACAGCTACCGCATCATCGCCTCGTCGGCGGGCATGGGCTCGTACCTCGGCGGTGTGCAGTCGCAGTTGTTCACGCTGGCCAGCAACAGCGTGACGCCGATCGGCTCGGGGACGCTGCTGGACAACCCGCAGGTCAACTGGGCGGTCGGCCCGCTGGGCTACGCGCAGAACAACCATGTGGGCATCGCCGGCAGCTGGGTGGCGGCGGGAGGCAGCGCCTCGTCGAACGTCAACGGCAACTCGCAGACGAACAAGCTGTGGTTCCTCAACGGCGGCGGGTCGCTGCGGGCGGGCGGTCAGTCGACCAATGAGCACTTCAGCGACGTCGACGCCAACGGCAACGCGCTGTGGATTCGCTGGAACGACGCGGTCGGCGGCACGGGCTTCGCGCTGATGTACCAGGACCTGGCCAACAACCCCGGCGGCTCACCGACGGTGCTGGTCAGCTCCGACCCGCTCTCGCCGGTCTACAACGCTCACTTCAACGACAGCGCCAGCCCGAACTTCGCCGACGACGGCAGCGGCAAGATCGCCTGGAGCAGCACGACGGCTGGCAAGACGCATTACGTCTACGACCTGAACACGATGACCAACTACGCGGTGTACAACAACGCGGGGGCCGGCAACCTCCTGCGCAACCGCATGAGCGATGACGGCAACTGGATCGTGTGGAACGAGCGTTCCGCGGCGACCCAGGGCACGAGCAACCGTTCGGACATCATGCTGCTGAACGTGTCGAACCCTGCTCTGCCCGGCGTGGCGATCAACCTGACGAACGATCAGGCTCGGCTCCGCGAGGACCCGAACATCGAGATCTACGGTGACAACACCGCGATCATCGTCTGGGGCGAGCGTGACAGCGCCCAGATCGCCGGGAACTACGAGATCAAGGGCATGGTGGTGAGCAATCTGTCCGGGACGCCGACGCCTGGCCCGATCATCACCCTGGCCAGCGAGGTGGGTCGCGACCTGCGCTACCCGGACATCGACAAGCACCTGATCGCCTGGGCTCGCAACCCCAATGCGGTTAGCGTCGAGACCTACACGCAGTACATGCTGATTCCCGAGCCCGCGAGCCTGGCGCTGCTGGCCCTGGGTGGTCTGGCTCTGATTCGTCGTCGCTAAGTTCGTCTGGTCGATAGACGCTCATAGCACGTGTTAAGACCAAGCGGGGCGGCGTCGCAAGACGCCGCCCTTTTTCTCGCGCGCCGGTGGCGTGAGGAGGCGGGGGGCGTCATGATCAGGTGTTCGCGGGGCGGGGCTGACGGGAGCGTATCATGCACGATGATCTTGGTCGATGGCTCGAACCAGAGCGATGCCGTCGTCACCAGGAGGCCGTCGAGGCGTTCTGGGCGGGTCGCGGGGGGCACATGGTTTCCCTGCACGCGGTTGAGCCGGCGTACTGGCGGCGGCAGGACGAGACCCTGTGGGTCCAGGAGGCGGTGGAGCAGTTGTGGCGGCAGGCGGCGCTGGCTCGAGAGTTTCCTGGGAGCGTGAGTCTGCCGGCCGTGACGCCGGTGCATGGCGGACTGGGGACGGCTGCCTATTGGGGGGCGATGAAGGATGTCGAACCCGTCACGGGGCAGAGCGCCCAGCGGCCCGCGGCCCGGACGCTCGATGAGGCGCTGGAGCTGACGCCGCTGCCGGCGGATCATCCGGGCATGGACGCCTCGCAGGCTGTTCGGCTCTACCGGTTGCTGAGTGATCGGTTCGAGACGGATCAGTTGTGGCTTCGGCTGCCGGACTTGCAGGGGGTGCTCAGCACGGCCAGCCAGATCGTGGATCAGGAGGAGTTGCTTGTCGGCATGCACACTGAGCCGGGGAAGGTCCACGCGCTGTTGGAGAGAGTGGCGGATCACCTGGTTCAGACGGTCCGCTACGTGCAGGGGGTTGCGGGAGGGCGCATCTGCGGGAACTCGTGGCCCTTCACGTATTTTCCTGACAGGCTGGGGGTGTCGTTCACCGAGGACCTGATGCCGCTGTTGTCGGCTGAGATGTACCAAGAGTTCGGGCTGCCGGGGCTGCGGCGGTTCGAGCGGGAGTTCGGCGGGCTGCACATCCATTGCTGCGGGAAGTGGGGGCATCATGTGCGGACGTTTGCCGAGTCCGGCCTGTCGCTGGCGGCGATGGAGTACCACCACCCCTACACCACGCTGGCGGAGCTCGAGCCGTTGGCGGGGCGGACGGTGCTGGTGCCGTTCTTCGATGCCCGGCAGGAGGGGGATGGGTTTGCCGACGCGGAGCAGTACTACCGGCACGTGCTGAGGGAGGGTGATCCGAGGTTCCGCTTCTGGCTGGTGGCGGTGCAGGAGTGGTGGCCGTGTCGAGAACTGGTGGCGGGGTACGACGCGTGGGCGGGAGAGGGTTGAATCAGGTTTGTATGTTCGTATAATGTTAGGATGCAAGATGAAGCGCCCCGGAGCGAATATCGCGATGGGCTGTTGCGCGGCCCGGCCAAGGGACGCGGGGCGGGGCTGAACCCGGGGAACCGGTTTGAGCGTGTGCGGCTGCACGTGCTGGGCGAGGCGTGGGACGAGAGGGCGAGGGAAGCGGCTGAGGATCGGACGGCAGGGGGATCCCTGGAACCAGGTCCCACGTTCGGACAGGAGGGTGAAACCCGCGGCGCGTGGACCGAGAGAGAACTTCCGAGGGCGGGGACGGGGTCGCTTCCCGGGTCAGAGCAGGTGGTCACGCGAGTGATCGCCGACGCGTCGCGGTCGATCATCAACCGTGTCGATGCGTGTGCCAGCCCGGACATTCCCTTCGAGTGGTCGGTCAATCCGTATCGCGGGTGTGAGCACGGATGCATCTACTGCTACGCCCGGCCGACGCACGAGTGGTTAGGGATGAGCTGCGGGCTGGACTTTGAGACGAAGATCATGGCGAAGTTCGACGCCCCGAAGCTGCTTCGGCGGGAGCTGGCGCGGGCGTGGTGGAAGGGGGATCCGATCGCGATGTGCGGGGTGACGGACGCGTATCAGCCGCTCGAGGCGGAGTGCCGGATCACGCGGGGGTGCCTGGAGGTGATGTCGGAGTTCGGTCAGTCGGTGGGGATCGTGACCAAGAACCGGTTGGTCGTGCGCGACCTGGACGTGTTATCGGCGATGGCGAAGCGTGGTCTGGTGCACGTGATGGTGAGCCTATCGACGCTGGACGCGAGGCTGGCGGGCAAGCTCGAGCCGCGGGCGTCGAGCCCGAAGCACAGGCTCGAGGCCATGCAGAAGCTCAGTGAGGCGGGGGTGCCGGTGGGGATCATGACGGCGCCGATCATTCCCGGGCTGACCGATCGCGAGCTTCCGGGGGTGATGCGAGCGGCGGCGGAGGCGGGGGCCAAATCGGCAGGTTACGTGCTGCTGAGGCTGCCACATCAGATCAAGGAGTTATTCCTCGACTGGCTGGCCAGGGAATACCCACAGCGGGCGAAGAAGGTCGAGAGTCTGATCCGCCAGACGCGCCAGGGCATGCTTTATCAGTCCCAGCCGGGCATCCGGATGCGCGGGCAGGGCGAGGTGGCGACTCAGATTGGGCGCGTTTTCAAGCTCTTTCGGGCGCGATACGGGCTGGACAAGGGATTGCCGGCGCTGAACACGCGCCGCTTCGCCCGGCCGCTGAAAACGGATCATCAGATGGGCTTATTTGAGTGAGGGACGGATTGGAACGATGTTTGCATAGACGAAGGTAAGTTCAGGCGCTTAGGCGCGGGCTGGACCTTCTTCGCCCGAGCGGTCAAGATGGCTGATGCTTGACCAGTCACCGTGACGGCCTATGGTCATGGGCGTGCCGGGAAAAGGTCGAGAGGATTTGCGAGCGAGGCGCTAGAATCAAGTGCGGCCCACCGGGGCCAGACCCCGAAGGACCGTGGAAAGCAGGGAACCATTATGTTTGAACGCTTTACCGAACGAGCCCGCAAGGTGATGGCGATGGCCAACCAGGAGGCTCAGCGTTTTAATCACGAATACATCGGGACGGAGCACATCCTGCTGGGCCTGGTCAAGGAGGG
>JADZCW010000173.1 GCA_020851395.1 Phycisphaeraceae bacterium | reverse complement strand
GTAGCCGAAGCGCGCCCCACCCTCGATGTCGGTGGCCCAGTTGCCCGGATCCATGTAGCCGACGCTGACCATGTAGGCCGGGCCGGAGAAGCTCAGCAGTCGTCGCCACCATCGCAGCGGGCCGTGGGCGTACGGGAGCGTCACCGACCGATGCACCTCGTCGAGAGACAGAGGCCGCTGCGGCGGCGTATTGCTCGAACCTCGATCGTTCATGATGGTTTAGGCGTAGCTCGAGGCTTGTACCTCGCCGCGTGCCTTGCGGGCGGCGGCGCGATCTTTGCCGAGCTTGGCGATGACTCCGCTCGAGCGCAGCTCCGCCAGCGGGTCCACGGGCAGGTCGTGGGTCAGACGCCACTCGGCCAGCAGGCCCCGCACGTCGGTCTCGAAGGCGTCGCGGAGGATCCTCTCGGCCGCGACAATGTCCATGCTCTTCTGGGCCATGGCCAGGGCCTTGCGGTCGACCAGGTGGGCCCGGGCGAAGAGCTTCTGGGCCTCGTCTACGGTCTGGACCATCGCCTCAAGCTTGGGCTTGAGGTTGTGCGACTGGTCGACCATGTAGGCGATCGCCGGCTTCTTGCCCGTCTCGAAGGTGAACTGCACAATCTGGTCGAAGATGCGGAACACGGCGTAGGGGTCGATCGAGCCGAGCGTCAGGTCGTCGTCGGCGTACTTGCGGTCGTTGAAGTGGAAGCCGCCGAGCAGGCCCTCGGAGAGCAGGAAGGCGACGATGTGCTCGATGTTGCACCCGGGCAGATGGTGGCCGGTGTCGACGAGGACCTTGGCGTTCTTTCCGGCGGCGCGGGCGAAGGCGGCGGCCATGCCCCAGTCGGCGATGTCGGTGTGGTAGAAGGCCGGCTCGAAGGGCTTGTACTCGACGAGCATCGTCGCCCCGGGCCACTGCTTCTTCATCGTGGAACTGATCTTGGCCAGGGCGGACTCGAGGTCCTTCTTGCGGCGGTAGATCGAGTCCTGGCCGGGGTAGTTCGTGCCGTCGGCCAGCCACATCGACAGGAGGTTGGAGCCGGACTCCTTGCCGATCTTCACGCAGTCGAGGGTGTGGTCGAGGGCGGCCTTGCGGGCCTTGGGGTTGGGTGAGCAGAACGAGCCGAACTTGTAGACCTGGTCCTGGAAGACGTTGGGGTTGATCGAGCCCACGCGGACGCCTTGCTTGCGGGCGAGCTTGGCGACTTCCTTGGGGCTCTGGCCGGGCTTGAAGTCCCAGAGGACGTGGACGGCCACGCTCGGGCAGCAGCCGGTGAGCTTGTGGACCAGGCCGGCGTCGTGGAACTTTTCCTCGACGGTCGAGGCGGCGGCGGCCTGGAAGAACTTGCCGAAGCGCGTGCCGGTGTCGGCAAAGCCCCAGGAGGGCAGCTCGACGTCGAAGTTGTCCAGGGCCTTGAAGACTTGGTCGGCGATCTTGTCAGGCATGGTTCGCACTCCTGGGGGCCGGCCGCGGGCCGGGGTGGATCGAAAAGATCAAGAACCGTCGAGGGAACGGCCTGACAATGTATCAATTTGGCTGTGAGGATGAGAATCCGGCCTCGACGATCGCGTGGGGCTCACGGCCGAGAGATGACCCGTACGTTAACCCGGCCCTGGCCGTCGCGGCGTGTGACGCGCTGGACGAGCCCTCGCAGCCAGGCGTTGGCCCGCGCCGCCGCGGCCAGGACGATAAAGACCACGCCCCCCACCAGCAGGGCCGCCAGCCCCAGCATCGCCAACGCCAGGACCACCACCGTCAGCCCCGCCAGCAGTGCGGCCTTGAAGACCCACATCGGCGTGCCCCCGCGGCCCAGCCAGCTGCGCAATCGTCCGCTTGGGTCCCTGAAATACCACTGCATGGCGCGTGACCCCCGGGGGGTGTTGAGGAGGTTACCGGGCTTAGGCCGAATCTGGCGACGGGCCGTCGGCCGCCATGATTCTACGCCCCGGCCTCGCAGACGGCAGGGTTTCCCCCGCCGTTGCAGACAAAAAAAGCGGCAAGGCTTAAGTTATCGCGCGCTGGCGTCGATGATGACCCAAGCCGGACGGCCCGCGCCGATCCGCGTCTTGGAGTATGCGTATGACCCCGACCACGGCGAATCCCAGCACGGCCGCTCCGGGCAACGATCAGGACAAGATCGTCAAGGACGCGATCCAGGAGATCAGCCACATCGCCACGCTGCCGGAGGTGACGCTCAAGATCATCCGGCTCGTCGAGGACGCCGACTCCACGGCTCAGGACCTGAACAAGGTCATCACCAACGACCCGGCCCTGGGCGCTCGCATCCTCAAGGTCGTCAACAGCGCCTTCTACGGCCTGCCCGGGCAGATCGGCTCGCTGAATCGGGCCATCGTGCTCCTGGGCCTCAACGCCGTGAAGAACATCGCCATCGCCGCCAGCCTGGCCAAGCTCTTCCGCGGCGGCCAGATCAGCCCGCACTTCAACGCCCGCGACCTGTGGACCCACTCGATCGCCGTCGGCGCCGCGACGCGGATGCTGGCGGAGAAGATCGGCCTGGGCCTGCCCGACGAGGCATTCCTGGCCGGCCTGATCCACGACCTGGGCATCATGGTCGAGATGCAAGCCCGTCGGCCCAAGTTCGTCGAGGTCATCGAGAAGCTCCAGCTCGAGCCCGCCCTGCCCCAGCGACAGGTCGAGACCGAGATCATCGGCGCCAACCACGAGCAGTTCGGCGCCGGCCTCTGCTCGACATGGAAGTTCCCCATCAACTTCGTGCAGGTCACCGGGTACCACCATCGCCCGATGGAGGTCGCTCAGAACAGCCGGATGCTCACCGCCCTGGTCCACGTGGCCGACATCCTCGTCGCCCAGCCGCCCCTGGGCTACGTCCGCGACGTAGAGATCAGTGAGGTCAACCCGGACGTCCTGAAGCTTCTGAACCTGACGCCCGCGCGGCTGGCCGAGGTGGTCGAGAAGGTCCCCGCCGCGACCGAAGAGGCGAAAAATCTGTTGACCGACGCATGATCAAGCCGATGGCTTGGTAGTGTCGTGTTCGTGCGGATGACGGGTGTCTAAGTCCCGCCGGCAAGCTCAAGATTAAGGACGTGCTCGCGGTCGACGAGGCCTGGATTTCTCGGGAAAAATCGCCAAGAATAACGGATTTTTCAGGCCGCCGCATAAGTACGCTCCTATACTCAAACGTCTCTCTTTTCCCTCCGGGCGACGATTCCTTCAAGGATCGTCGCCTTTTTTAATACTTCTAAAGATACGTATTTTTAATTTCTCGGACCGCGTCGAGAGTGACTTTTTATCTTGGATCATCCGGCGCTGCGTCGGGGCGTGTCACCAACTACTGATAACGCTCTCGCCGGGCCCTGAGCAGCGCCCCGGCCAGGGCGGTCAGACGACCCTTGTGTTGGCGCTGACGGGTCACCACGCCGTAGGGACTTATGTGCAGGTTCTGGCCCGGGGGCAGGTACATCTCGGGCCAGGGGTGATCCGCCCAGCACCAGACCAGCGCCCCGCAGATATAGGGGGCGTCCATGCCCGCCGATTCGGCCTCGAGAGCCGCCACGGTCGCGTCCATGCCCCACGGGCCCTGGCCCAGCCCCTCGATCGCCGGGTGGCCGAACTCGGTGACGAAGATGGGCCGGCCGGGGCAGTGCTCGTGCAATCGCGCCAGATCCTTCCGCCATGCCTCGGTGGACCAGCGGTAGTCGTAGGGCTCGGAGCCCACCTTGGACCGCAGGGACAGACTCGGGTACGCGTTGACGCACAGCACATCGTCGG
>JADZCW010000172.1 GCA_020851395.1 Phycisphaeraceae bacterium | reverse complement strand
TGGGATCGGGGCTGTCGGCGTAGGGCCAGTTCAGCCAGCCGGCCGCACCGCAGCGCCGCGTGACCTCCATCAGCGCGTCGCACCACATCGTCTGGTGCTCCTCGGGCTTGAAGCAGGAGTCCATCGAGGTCTGCTTCCCGCCCTGCCAGCCGAACTCCTCCATCACCAGCGGCTTGCCCGGCACCCTCGCGGCCCGGAAGACGATCTCGAGGTAGGCCTTCTGCACATCCACCTCCGGCTCGATCCCGGCCTTGAGGCTCGAGACGATCGGGTAGAAGTGCTGCGAGACGTAGTCCAGGTGCCTCGCCACGCGCTGTGGGGGCACCGAGCCGTAGCCCAGCTCCTTGGGCTCAAGGATGGGCGTCGACCACTGCACCGTGCCGACGGAGATCAGGTTCTTCGCCCCGCTGCCGCGGATCGCCCGGCATTGGTGCTCAACCCACAGGTCCGAAAGATCATCGAGGAATCGCAGATACTCCCGGTACATCGCCAGGTCGACGCCGGCCGTCCTGACGTTCCGCGGCGGCAGGTCGTCCACGTCCACGCCCAGGCGCTCCATGGCGTGCCTGCGCCAGGCCGCGATGCGGTGCGGGCTGGCGTGGGTCGCCTTGGTCCGCCACTCGACGTGAGGCTCGTTGTAGAGGTCCCAGGTCATCACCGTGGGGTTCTGCCCGTATCGTTTCCCGAGCTCCGCCCACAGCGCGTCGCAGTGGCCCATCTCCTGCGAGTCGGCGAAGACGTCGCCGTAGCGGTGCTTGGGCGCGCCCTCCCACCAGTTCGGGCCGGAGAAGATGATCCGCAGGCCGCTCTTGCCCGCCAGGGCCACCATCTCATCAACCTTCTTGAATCGCTCCTCGTCGAACACGCCCGGCGACGGGCTTAGCCACAGCGACAGGAACACACGGATGGTGTTCAGCCCCGCCGCGGCGATCTGGTCGAACTGCTTGGCCACGCGGTCACGGTCGAACTGGGCCCAGATCTTCGGCACCCAGCCCGCGAACGGGTCGAAGTAGTTGCACCCGATCGGCACGAACCGCTCGCCCGTCGACGCGTCCACGAAGCCCTCACCCTTGACCGCGATCATCCCTGCCATCGCCATCACTCCTGAAAAACTGCTTGTGCTCCGCCCCAGCCGCGACCGAACGGTCACGGCCCGGTGAACTCCACCTCGATGCCTTCTTCCACGACTTGGACGCAGTGCGTGGCGAGCCACGCCTCCGTCGGCCGGCCCTGATGCTCCCGCAAATAGTCCGCCAGGTCCAGCGTGTACCGCCGGCCTGCCGGGATTTCCGTCGGGGGATTCGCCTTGTACTCGGCCGCAATCTCGACGAATCGACGACCCCAGTGCTTGAGCTCCTTCATGTCGCTCCTCCACAGGCCCGACGCGCCGGAGATGTCCGTGTTCGGATCGGAAGAATCCGCGTAGGCCCAGTTCAGCCAGCCACTGGCGACCTTGGCCGACGTCCGCACGACATGCTCGCACCACATCGTCTGGTGCTCCTGCGGCCAGATCTTTTTCTCGCCCGGCACCAATGCTCCGCCCTTCCAGCCGAACTCCTCGAGCACCAGCGGCTTGCCCGGGGCCTTGCCGCCGCGGCAGACGATCTCGAGGTATCCCCGCCGGCGCGTGATCTGCGGCTCGATCATCCCCGTGTGCACGTCCTCGAGCAGGGCGTAGAAGTGCATCGAGGTGTAGTCCAGGTGCTTCGCCAACTTCCGGGGGGAGAAACCCGACCAAGAGTGATGGCCAGACTGTTGAATGTAGATCGGCACCGAGGATTGATGGATCCCCAAAGAGATCATCTGCCTGGCCCCCGCGTCACGGATCGCCTGACACTGCCTGGCCGTCCAGCCGTCAGTCAGCGACTCGAGGAATCGCAGGTAAACACGGTAGACCTCAGCCGAGACCTCGGTCCCCTCGATGGTCGGGAACTTGGTGACCTCCTGCCCCAGTTCTTGCCGGGAAAACTCTCGCCACTTGGTCAAGCGTGCCGCCAAGCGACCGGGCGGGTGATGAGGCAGATGACCTTCCGGGGGCGCCCAGCCGACGTGCGGCTCATTCATGAGCTCCCACGTCATCACCGCCGGCTCGCCGCCAAATTCCTTGATGATCTTCTGCCAGAGTTCGCATCGCTTGGCGAGGTAGGCCTCGTCGGCGTAGAAGTCACCCCAGGCGTGCATCCCGCCGCCCTCCCAGCCGTTGGGGCCGGAGAAGATGATCCGCAGCCCATGCGACTTGGCCAGCTCGATCATCTTGCGGACCTTGGCGAACCCGGCCGGGTCGTAGCTTCCGGGGGTGGGGTTGAGCACCGCGACGTCGAGGAAGATCCGCAGCGCGTTGAGCCCCTGCGACGCGATCTGCTCCATCTGTCGGTTCACCCGCTCGGGGGCGAACCGGCTCCAGATCTTTGGCGCCCACCCCGTGTCCGGGTCGAAGTAGTTGCACCCGATCGGCACGAACAGCTTGCCCGATTCACCCTCGGCAAAACGGTGACCGTCCGGCCCAACCTTCACGAACGCCATCCTGCCCATCGCCGAAAAACTCCTACCCCCGAAAACCCTACAAAAAAAGCCCACGGCGGGCCGTGGGCTCGCGGGTCACGATGAAATCGCCTATTCGTGCTTGCAGGCGTGGATCAGGTCGTCCAGGCTGGCCGTGGCCAGGCACTGCACGCTGTCCGCCCCGCCGTAGTAGATCCGCACCTCGTTGTTGTCCTCGAGCGTCGCGCCGCAGGTAAACACGCAGCTGGGCGTCTGGCCCACGAGCTCGTAGTTCGTCTCGGGCTGGAGGATCGCCCGCTTGGACACGCCGATGACCTTGTTGGGGTTCTCCAGGTCCAGCAGCATCACGCCGAGCTGGTAGACGTGATCCGTGCACTGCGGCCGCACGCCGTGGATGATGCACAACCAGCCTTCTTTGGTCTTGATCGGCGGAGCGCCGGGGCCGATCTTCAGCTGCGCCCAGCGGGTGGGCGTGCCCATCTTCACGATCATGCGCGGCACGCCCCAGTGGATGAGGTCCGGGCTCTGCATTGTCCAGATGTGCATCCGCCCGTCGACATTGGGCCGGTCCAGCCGCCAATATTTGCCTTGGATCTTTTCCGGGAAGAACACGCCATTGCGGTTGTCCGGCTCCGAAATCAGGCCCATCCACTCCCACTTCTCGAAATTCTGGTCGACTTTGAACAGGCCCAGCATGCAGCCGTAGTCAGTGTGGCAGTTGTGGGTGACGTAGAGCTGGCCCTCGACCGGGCAGATGCGCGGGTCGAAGTAGGTCCGCTGCCGCCCGCCGTCGCAATATTCAAAGTAGACCGGATCCTTGTCCGGCACGGGCACCGGCTGCGGGCGCGGCTTGAACTTGATGCCGTCCTGCGAGTCACAGACCCACATGTATCGCTCCAGGGCCGAGTTCTCGACCCGAGCGACCATGATGTACTTGCGGGGGCCCTGCTTGATGACCGCGGCGTTGAAGGCCGTCACGACGTCGAACGGGAAATCCTCGCCGGTGAGGATGGGGTTCGATGGATGGCGGAAAACGATGCGCTTCTTTTCGCGGAGCATGAACGGGCCTCGGGGTGGGGTGGGGATCAGGGCGGGATTTAGACCAATGGGCGGACACTATACCCGTCCGGCCGCCGGGGCATCAAACAAGCATTTCAGGGGGATCAGCGGCCCATGGCGGCACGGAGGCGTTGCTTCATCAGCTCGGTGCCTGCGTCTTTTTTCCCGAAGCCGGGCAGGGCGCCGGCCTCGACGGCCTTGGTCTGGGCGTCCTTGGCGTCGGAGATGATCATCATGGCCGGGATATTCTCACCCGCCCGCAGCTCCTTGACCAGCTCGATCCCGCTGGCGGTGGGGAAGCCGTAGTCCAGCACGCGGTTGATCAGCAGCACGTTCTGCGGGGCCAGCAGCGGCGTCAGCGTGCTCTCATCGTCGACGGCCTCGACGGGCACGTCCCCGAGAAGTTTCTTGATGGCCTTGGTCAGCCCGGCCGCATCGCTCTCGGCATGGCCCACCAGCACGAACGTCGTCTTGCCTGCGCTCATCGCAGGATTGTAAATCCTTAACCTCGGAGGTGGAAGCCTCCGGCAAGGCCTGACCAATCAATTTTTTCTACTCGCCGTCCGCCCAGCTTGCCAGAGGTGCTCGGCCATCGCCGTAATCCGCCAGCGTGCGGGCGTCTGGGCGGGGCCGGTAACGCAAACCCCCTCGGCCTCGAGCATCGCCCTCTTCTTGGCCAGCCCGCCGGCGTAGCCGGTGAGTCGACCGTCGCCGGCCACCACACGATGGCACGGCACGGCCGGGGCGTAGGGGTTGCGGTTCATCGCCATGCCGACGGCCCGGGCCCCCGACGGCGAACCGGCCGCGCGGGCCAGCGCCCCGTACGTCGTCACCCTGCCGGCGGGAATCCGGGCACAAAGCGCCCAGATTCTCTGTTGAAAGGTCATCTCGGGCAGCACCCGCCCCGCGAGGATGGCGGATTGAAAATCACCGTTCTGATGCCGCATGTTCTTGCCCTCCTCGACCCCAAACCCTAGACCCCAGACCCCCTCTCCCTTACTTCTGCATGTTCACGAACTGCAGCGGCACGGACAATCCCGCCTGGCGGACCATCTGGATCACCGCCTGCAGGTCGTCGAGCTTCTTGCCGCTGACGCGCACCTCGTCGCCCTGGATCGAGGCCTGTACCTTCATCTTCGCGTCCTTGATCATCTTGACGATCGCGCGGGCGGTGTCCTGGTCGAGCCCCTCCTGGATGACGATCTGCCTCTTGACCAGCGTGTCCCGCCCCGGAAGGATCTCCTCGAACTTCAGGGCCTTGACGTCCACGTTCCGCCGGGCCATCGCCTGCAGGATCATGTCCCGGATGGCCTCCATCTTCATCTTGTCCTCCGTCAGCACGCCCATCTTCTTCTCTTTGCGGTCGAAGGTGATCTCAGTCTTCGACCCCCGGAAGTCGTAGCGCCCGGCAAGCTGCTTGCACGCAATGTTGACGGCGTTGTCGACCTCCTGCATGTCCACGCGGCTGACGATGTCGAACGATGGCATGATGGCTTCCTTGCTGGATGGTGCGTGACGCTCCCCCCTCAGACCAGACGAAAAGGGTACCACACCCCCCGGACACCGTGGACGACCCGACACCCCGTTCAGGAGGGAAATGTGTTAATCTGTGGCCTCCCACCCTGGCGGGCCACCGCCACGCAGTCATGTCGTTGCCGTCTTGGGGCCGATGAGTTAGGCCAGGGTGGCGCGACCTGTTTTTTCTGAAAGCGAGATCGGCGTGAACTGGTTCAGCGCGCTGTTCCACGGCGAGACCGTCGCCTCGAGCGTCACCATCCTGGGTGTGGTGATCGCCCTGGGCCTGGCGATCGGCTCGGTCAAGATCAAGAGCATCGGCCTGGGGATCGCCGGCGTGCTCTTCTCGGGCCTGCTGATGGGGCACCTGGGGCTGAAGATCAATGGCGAGGTGCTCGATTTCGCCCGCGAGTTCGGGCTGATCCTGTTCGTCTACACCATCGGCATGCAGGTCGGGCCCGGCTTCCTGGCGTCGCTGCGCCGCCAGGGCCTGCCGTTGAACCTCATGGCCATCGCCATCGTCCTGCTCGGCGCGGCGATCGCCGTGGGCATCCACTACTCCGCTGGCGTCGAGATCCCGGCCGTGGTCGGCCTGTTCTCCGGCGGCACGACCAACACACCGAGCCTCGCGGCCGCCCAGCAGGCGCTCAAGGACGTCCCGAATCTCTCCGTCGAGACCAGCAAGCTCCCGAGCCTGGCCTACGCGGTGGCGTACCCCTTCGGCATCCTGGGCATCATCCTGGCCATGCTGCTGGTCCGTGTGGTCTTCCGCGTCAACCTGACGGCGGAGGAGCAGGCCATGGGCGGGCAGAACCCCGCCGCCAAGTCGCGCGTGAGCCGGGCGAACCTCGAGGTCACCAACCGCAACCTCGTCGACGTCCAGATCCAGAACGTGCCGATGATCAGCGGGTCGGGACTGGTCATCTCCCGCATCCTACAGGACGGCATCCTGAGCGTGCCCCAGCCCGAGACGCGCCTGAAGTTCGGCGACGTGCTGCTGGCGGTCGGCTCGCCGGAGGAGCTCGACAAGCTCCGCATGGTCGTCGGCTGCGAGAGCGACACGGACCTGCGCATGCTCGCGAGCCCGCTCACAACCAAGCGCCTGGTCGTCACGCGCAAGAACGTGCTGGGCAAGTCGCTCGAGGAGCTGGACTTCGTCCGACGTTACGGCGTGGTGCTCTCGCGCGTCAGCCGGGCCGAGATCGAGTTCACGCCCACCCACGACTTCCGCATCCAATATGGCGACACCTTCCTGGCCGTGGGCGAGGGCCCCGCCATCGCCAAGGTCGCCCAGGAGCTCGGTGACTCGCCCAAGGCACTCAATCATCCGCAGCTGATCCCGGTGTTCCTGGGCATCGTGCTGGGCGTGATCGTCGGGAGCTTGCCCATGTCGCTTCCGGGGGTTCCGGCCCCGGTGAAGCTGGGCCTGGCGGGCGGGCCGCTGCTGGTGGCGATCATCCTCAGCCGCATCGGCCGGATCGGGCCGCTGGTCTGGCACATGCCCATCAGCGCCAATTTCATGCTCCGCGAGGTGGGCATCACGCTGTTTCTGGGCTGCGTGGGGCTGCGCTCGGGCGATCGATTCATCAGCACGTTGATCGAGGGGCCGGGGCTGCAATGGATGGCCCTGGCGGCGCTGATCACCATCGTGCCGCTGCTGCTCGTGGCGTTCGTCGGCCGGCTCCTCCTCAGGGCCAACTACATGACGCTCTGCGGCCTTCTCGCCGGGAGCATGACCGACCCCCCCGCTCTCGCCTTTGCTCAAAACATCACCCGCTCCGACGCCCCGAACCTGGCCTACGCCACGGTCTACCCCACGACGATGATCCTCCGCGTGCTGTGCGCCCAGCTCATGGTCATCGCCCTGATGCAGCATTAGACCCCGGAAGGCCAGGCGCTGATCGCCAGTTGCTCTGCCCATGATTGTTAGTAGTCTGGTCGGGGTGAGAGGCGACGTCCAACGCATCTTTCTCGGTTGGGACAGCCCGGGGCTGGCCGCGGCCACGGCATGGCTGTGGGAGCAGTACGGCAACCCCGAGCGACGCGAGTGCGACCTGAGCCGTGTCAGCGTCCTGACCACCTCCGCCCGGGCGGGCAAGCGGCTGATCGAGCACCTGGCCGACAAGGCCGAGCGAGGCCCGTGGCTCTGCCACCCGCCACGCCTGATCTCGCCGCAGGAGCTGGCTGAGCAGTTCTATCAGCCAGCGCTGCCCATCGCCCCGGAGCTGCCGCGCCTGCTGACCTGGGCGCGTGTCCTGCACAAGCAGCGCAAGACCGAAGCCTTCGCGCTCCTGGCCCGCGCCCCGGGCGACGGCGACGTCGCCGCCTGGATGAGCCTCGGACGCGACCTGGACCGCACCTGCCAGGCCGTCGCGGCCGAGGGGCTGACGCTGGCCGAGATGGCCGACAAGTGCGAAAAGCTCGTCGACGACCAACACACCGGCCGCTGGTCGACACTCGCCCAGTGGCGTCAGCAGTACGTCGCCGCCCTGGCCGCGCACGGGTGGGTTGATCGCGACGAGGCACGCCTGAGCGCCTTGCGTCAGACAGATCAACAGACGGTGGAGCATGACGGCGACCTGGTCCTGCTCGTCACGCCCGACCTGCCCCCCCTGCTGCGCCCGTTCCTGACGCGCGCGGCCGAAGGAGGCCGGACACGAATCTTCAGTCTCATCCAGGCCCCGCGGGAGGAGGCCCACACCTTCGACGACTTGGGCTGCCTGATCCCTATCGCGTGGCTGAATCGGCCGAGCCCGATCGCCGATGACCGCTGGCGAATCGTCGACCGCCCGATCGACCAGGCCCAGGAGGTGCTGCGCCTGATCGCGTTGGAGCATGGCCGGGACGCCGCGGGCGAACTGACGGCCGAGAAGATCACCGTGGGCCTGACCGACGCGGGGCTCGGCCCGCTGGTCGAGGGCGCGCTCGTCGGCGCGGGCGTGGCCGCGCGAACGGCCGCGGGGCGGGCGGCGCGGTCGAGCTCGCCGGTGATGCTGCTCGAAGCCCTGGCCGACTTCTTCGCCAGCCGGCGTCTGCGCGACTTCGCCCGCCTGCTGCGCCACCCGCGCGTCGAGGCTCGCGTCGAATCCAGGCTCGGGTCCATCGACAGGCAGCCCTGGTTGGCCTTGATCGACCAGTACATCCAGGATCACCTCGACAGCCAGCCGGTGGACGTCTGGCTCGGCAAGCCGGACGAAAGCAAGAGGCTCAAGGACATCTTCGACACGGCGATCGAAGGCCTGCCCTTCGACGATGAAGCGTCATCGCCCCGCCCGCCGGCCGAGTGGGCCCCGGTCATCGCCGGCATGATCGAGCAGTATCACGCCGACGTGGACGCGAACGACCGCATCACGATCGAGGGGCTGGCGCTGCTCGGAGAGGTCCTGGCGGAGCTGGCTGCGGACCGCGTGCAGGGCGGCGCGGGCGTGACGCTCGAGGCCGCCTGCCGGCTGGTGCTCGGCGAGCTGGCCCATCGCACGCTGGCCGACCCCACCGACGAACCGGCGGTGGAAATGCGAGGCTGGCTCGAACTGCCCCTCGACGACGCGCCGCTGCTGATCCTCACCGGCGTGAACGAGGGCCAGCTGCCCGCCCGCACGCACGCCGACGCCTTCCTGCCCGACAGCCTGCGACGACAGCTTGGCCTGACCGA
>JADZCW010000171.1 GCA_020851395.1 Phycisphaeraceae bacterium | reverse complement strand
GCACAGCCGCGCAGGTTCAGGGCTGACCAGACGTCGTGACGGACATCGAATCGGATCCGAGAAAGCGGATCAGACCCTACGTCTCGACGGCCAAGGCAGACCTTGGCGTCCTTTCTCCTCGCTCCATGAGGACGAACCGATTCAGTTGTTCGGGCTTCGACAAGGGAGAAAATAATCCGCTGGAACGCAGTAGTCAAGAAAAATTTTTGATTAATTATCAAATCATCGGCGTCCCTCCTCCATCATATTTCCCAGGCAATCGCCGGTGAATTCACCGATGCCTCCGTCCGCCTCGCCCGCGTCCAGCGGCAGGCGGGACGCACGGGTGAGCCCAGCCGCCACGTTCAACACCGGGCCAGATTGCCCAACCTGACAATACGAGCAACGGAGCCGGCCAGGCCCCATCGCGCAAAAAAACCGCACGGATAGCCGGGGGTCGGCTCGTCCGTGCGGGGAAAGGAGCTACGGACCATCGAGGCCCTCGCGGCAGAAGAGAGAACCATGACTGCCAGGCAGGGCGGCGATCGTCGCCACGCGAGGTTGTTCGACGGCGATGGTGCGCAGCCATGCCCAGATCGCGACCGTCGCCGGCGCCTGACACGCCGCCGTGGGGGAGTCGCGGCACACGAAACAGGGACATCAACGGCCGATCACGCCGGCCGATCTGAATCTGCTAAATAGTTCGCGGTAGTATCAACAACGGGGAAAATACTCCCCTCGGATGCGGGTGTCAAGGAAAATTTTATGTGTTTACATCTTTCGCGACGCTCCCCTCGCCCCCGCGAGCGTCCTCTGTTTCCAGCCGTATCACCCCGTGTTCAACGAACGTTGGCCCATGCGTCATGACGCCGCGGCGATAGGCGGAGCGTGATCTGCCCGCGATCGCTGACGACGCAGCCACCCCGCCCCCATCGCCCAGGCCGCGAGCAAACTCGCCGGCGTCACCGGTTCCGGCACGACCAACGACAAGGACACCGATGTGCCCTGCGACGCGGTGATGGCGTCGAGGAAGGGGTTGATGTCCTGCACGGTCAACACGCCGTCGCCGTTCAGATCGCCCAGCGTCGCCAGGTCCAGGGAGGATGGGCTGCCCGTGAACAGCGAGTTCAGGGCCGCGACGAAGGGGTTGATGTCCTGCACGTTGATCACGCCATCCAGGTTCATGTCGCCAGGCTTGGCCGGCGCGAGCGAGACGGCCTGATACGTCCCGTGGCCGTTCGTCGCCCAGCCGACGATCACGCCTAGGTCGTTGATGTCATTGGCCGACGTGATCGTCCATCCGCTCCCGGAGGGGATCAGGCCGTTCAGGTCGATCATGCCCGATCCCGACGACCAGATGAACCCGCGCGTCTGATCGGACGAGGCGATGTCCGAGACGCCCACGACGTAACCCAGCGTGTTGAGACTGTTGGCCGAGCTGTTGGCCCCGCCGAGCGTCCCGAGGTTGCTCTTGGTCACGCCGTTCCAGAAGAAGGCCTTGGTGTCGCCGTTGGGCGCCTCGGCCCTCCCGACGACCTGCCCGAAGAGGTTGATCGACGTCGCCCAGCTCCGCGCGCCCCCGAACGTGCCCAGGTCCTGGATCGCGCCGCTGGAGCTCCAACGCACCGCCCGGGCCTGACCCTGCGCGTTGTAGGCGTAGCCCGCGATCTGCCGGGCGTCGTTGATCGACGCGGCGTGGCTGTACTTGCCGCCCAGCGATGACAACGCCGCCGCCCCGGAAGTGCTCGAACTCCACCGCGCCGCCCGGAACTGGGTGGACCAGTCCGGCAGCAGCACGTCCGCCTGCCCGACCATCTGCCCGATGTTGTTGATGCCGACGGCCAGGCTTGACGTGCCTCCCAGCGTGCCGAGGTCCTTCATGCCCTGCCCTGCCGTCCAGACAAACGCGTGCGGGTCGCCCTCGGCCAGGTAGGAACGTCCGACGACCTGGCCCACTTCGTTGATCCCGTACGCCGCCGACCGGTCGTAGCCCAGGTCGCCAAGGTCTCGGATCGTGCCCTGACTGTTCCACATCACCGCGTGGTACAGGCCGTCCGATCGCTGTGCCTCGCCGACGATCTGGTTGAGGTTGTTGACCGAATAGGCGTAGGCATTCGACCCCCCGAGCGTCGGTAGCACCTTCAGCACATACCGCGTGGAGATCGCCGCGTCAGCCGGCGCGCCCAGCGCCATCGCCCAGAGGATCACCGCCAGCCACGAGACACGAACCAACGGTTGGGTCCCGGTGTCGTCTTGCCGGCCCGTCGCGCACCCTCGCATGAGATACGCTAATCGCACCCCTTGCCTGGCGCGCGGGGTCGCTTCAATGCGGCTACAGTCCATCCGTAGGTGTCCTTCCCCCCGAAGGACCGATAACGTATCGCCTGCCAGCGCGTCCGGTCAACTTGAGTATCGCACAAGCTGCCGAGCGCGCGACGTCATTGAATCGCCCGGGCCGTCGCGCAAATAACGCAGTGAATGATCGTTATGAGGTTCATCTCGGATGAACTTCGGCCCCCCCCGACTGGGGGCCTCCGGACGAGGATACGATTGAACAATAAATGTCGAATCCTAGCTAAAATTCCCGCACACAGACCGATTTTCCGCATGCGGCTGCTTCCGTCGACGCGCCCCGTCGGATGAGTCTGGCTCGCGGACGCGGCGACTTGCACCTACAGCACGAACCGGCTGAGGTCCTGATCCCCGAGGATCGGCCCGACCTGCCGCTGGACGAACTCAGCCGTCAGGGTCAGCTCCTTCTCGCCCCGATCGACGCGTTCGGACGCGTCGAAGTTGATCTCCTCGAACACCTTTTCGACGATCGTCATGAGCCGGCGGGCCCCGATGTTTTCCATCGTCGCGTTTGCCCGGGCCGCCAGTTCCGCCATCGCCTCGATCGCCGCCGGCTCGAAGCGCACCTCCAACCCCTCGACGCCCAGCAGCGACTGCTGCTGACGTGTCAGCGCGTTGCCAGGCTCGGTCAGGATGCGGATGAAATCCTCCCTTCCCAGCGGCGACAGCTCCACGCGGATCGGGAATCGCCCCTGCAGCTCCGGCATCAGGTCGCTGACCGCCGCGCTGTGGAACGCGCCCGCCGCGATGAACAGGATGTGATCCGTCTTGACCGTCCCGTGTCGGGTGTTGACCGTCGAGCCCTCGACGATCGGCAAGAGGTCACGCTGTACCCCCTGGCGAGAGACGTCCGGCCCTCTCCCACCCCCGCCCCCGGAAGCGTCACCCCCCGGGGTCGCGATCTTGTCGATTTCGTCTAGGAAAATAATGCCGCTCTGCTCGCAGCGCCGGATGGCCTCGGACGTGATCTTGTCCCGGTCCAGCAGCTTGTCCGTCTCCTGCTCCGTCAGAATCCGCCGGGCCTCGGCCACCGTGACCCGCCGTCGCTTGTTCTGCGCGGGCAGAAGGCGCTCGAACATGTTGGCCATGTCCGGGTCCATCTGGTCCATCCCCATCCCCGCGAACATCGCCGGCGTCGAGGGCTTGGAGGTCACGGTGATCTCCACCTCCCGCTCGTCCAGCACGCCCGACTCGAGCTGCTCACGCAGCCGTGCGCGGGCGTGCTCGCGACGTTCAAGCGAGTCATCCGTGGCCGTGATTGACGCCGCGCTGAGCGTGGTCGATCCTCCCGTCGGCGGCAGAAGCACGTCGATCAGCCGCTCGACCGCCAGCGGCGCAGCCTTCTCACGCACCGAATCAGCCTGCTCCCTCCGCACGATCTGCAGCGCCTGCTCGAGCAGGTCGCGGACCATCGACTCGACGTCCCGCCCGTGGTAGCCCACCTCGGTGTACCGGCTCGCCTCGACCTTGACGAACGGCGCCCCGGTCAGTGTCGCCAGTCGCCGGGCGATCTCCGTCTTCCCCACCCCCGTCGGCCCGACCATGATGATGTTCTTCGGCGGGATCTCCTGCGCCACGTCCGCCGAGAGCTGCTGCCGCCGCCACCGATTGCGGATCGCCACCGCCACGGCCCGCTTGGCCGCCTGCTGACCGATGATGTACCGGTCGAGCTCGTCGACGATCCGGCGGGGCGTCAGTGACGTGGCGGGTGAGGCGGTCCGGGGCGGCGTGGGCATGCGGTTTCCTTGAATGCGGCAGGGGGGAGAGCCATTGTAGGCCTGCGGACGAGGTCGTGTTTTAACGGGATTTACCCACACGTTTGTCCTCTATGTGCGTCTGATAACACCTCAAAGTTCAGCCGACGACCCTAAACCGGGCAAGCTATTGCGTCGATGTTATCCAAGCGGAGTGTAACGATCCGGCGGCGGAGGCAACCCTCGGAGGTTATGGAACTTCCGGACGCTCCTGAGCGACGGGAAGCCTCGTAAGTGCCGGAGCTGCCTGCGCCAGTGGCCCCGAGATGTTCCCTATTTGAGAGGCGGCGAAACGGCATGCTTTGGGGATGGTCCAAAACCAAGTGCTCGCCGATCGGCATCGACTTCGGCATCGACCGGGTCAAGCTGATCCAGGTCACCCTGACCGATCCGCCCCAGCTCGTCGCCGCCGCCTCCGCCGAGCTGCCTCCCGAGGCGCGCAACGACCCCGCCGCCCGCACCACCTTCCTCTCCGACACCCTTCGCCAGCTCATCCGCAAGGGCGGCTTCACCGGCCGGCGGGTCATCTGCTCGATCCCCGCCAGCCAGACCCTCGTGGCCTACCTCCAGATCAACCGCTCCGAGTCCGAGGGCCTCTCGGACCAGGTCGCCGCCCACCTCCGCGAGCGATTCAACGTCGAGCCCGCACGTCTGATCATCCGCCACCTCGTCTCCGAGGCCGCCCCCGGCGCCGCCAACAAGCAGGAGGTCATCGTCCTGGCCGCCGGCCGTGAGATGGTCCGCCGCTACATGGACATGCTCAAGGGCGTCAAGCTCGACGTCGTCGGCATGCAGAGCGAGCCCGTGGCCATGCTCAAGTCCTTCGAGCACATGTACCGCCGCGCCGAGGACGCCAAACGGACGACCTGCTTCATCGACATCGGCGCAGCCACCACCAAGCTCATCATCGCCCACGGCTCGCAACTGGTCTTCGCCAAGACCATCACCGCCGCCGGCGACCACCTGACCCGCCAGCACGCCAAGGCCCACAGCCTCGACTTCGCCGCCGCCCGACAGGCACGCATGAGCATGCAGCCCGACGTCGCGGCCGCCGCCGTGGTGGCCCCGCCGCCCCGCCGCGCCGAACGCCAGCTCGTAGCCGCCACGTCCGCCGTATCCGCCTCGTCCTCGGCCGGTGGCGCCATGGCCATGATCGAGGCCCAGATGCGGGCCGAACGCGAGGCCGCCGAGGGCTCCGAATCCCGTACCCCGTCCGCCGATCCGCCCCTGGCCGACGACCCCGTCGCCCACGAGCCCGAGCCCCCGGAGTCCCCGGAGTCCCCGGAGCCCTCCGAGCCCGAGAACGACGCCGTCGACTGCCTGATCGACGAGCTGCGGCTGAGCCTGCGTCACCACCAGACCGTCTACCCCAACCGGGCCGTCGAGAAGCTCGTGTTCCTCGGCGGCGAGGCCAACCACCGCCAGACCTGCCAGACCATCGCCCAGGCCGTGCACATCGGTGCCCAGCTCGGCGACCCCCTGGCCCGCCTGACACGTGCCGCCTCCTGCAAGCCCCCGGTCAACGTCGACCTCCGCCGTCCCCAGCCCGGCTGGGCCGTCCCCCTGGGCTTGGCCCTGAGCCCACCCGACTGCTGACCCCCGGAAGTTGACCCCCGGAAGCTGAGAAAAGGGCAGAGCAAAACAAGCGACAAACCTACCGAACGGACCACCCTCACGAGTACACGCCATGGCCGACCTTAGCATTCTTCCCGACGACTACCTGGAAATGCGGGTGCAGCGCCGCACGAACCTGATCAGCCTGACGCTGTTCGTCATCGTCATGGGCGCGGTCGTCGCGGCCTACTACGTCACCGACCGCCAGCGCTCCGAGGTCAAGACGCTCAAGACCCAGGTCGACGCCCAGTTCGAGGACGCCGCCAAGCGCCTCGAACAACTCGAACAGCTCCAGCAGCGCAAGGCCCAGATGCTCCGCAAGGCCGAGGTCAGCGGCGCCCTGATCGAACGCGTGCCGCGCAGCGTCGTCCTGGCCGAGATGATCAACAACATGCCCGCCACCGTCAGCCTGCTGCAGTTCGACCTGTCGACAAAGGTCATGTCCAGCGGCCCACGCCCGAGCACCGCCATGGAGCGGGCCAAGAAGGACCGCAAGGCCGCCGAGCAGGCCGCCGGCCCACAGGTCCCCGTCAAGCGGGCGTCGATCTACATCATCGGCCTGGCCCCGACCGACGTCGAGGTCGCTCAGTTCATGGCCTCCCTCTCCCAGAGCCGCCTTTTCCGCGAGGTGAATCTGGTCTTCAGCGAAGAGGACACCCTCGACGGCCGGCAGGTCCGACGTTTCCGCGTCGAGATGCTCATCAGCCCGGAGGTCGACATGCAGAGCTTCGAGCCTCTGCGGGCAGACAAGCCCCCGAACCAGAACCCCCTAGGCGAAACCTTCGCGATCGACGCCGACGGCAAGATCGGCACGCCGACGAACGCACCCGTCGCCCCCACGGCCCCGGCCGGCCAGGCCGCCGCCGCCAAGCCCGCGGGCCAACCCGCCAGTCGGTCCACCGCCCAGGCCAAGGAGTGATCCCATGAGACTCGGCGCACGAGAACTCGTCTTCCTGCTGCTGTTGGTGGCCATGCCCGTGGCCGCCTACTTCATGGTCTTCGAGCCCCGCAATCAGCAGATCCGCGAGGCCACCGAGGAGATCCGCCAGAAGCAGCTCAAGCTCAAGCAGCTCGAGGCCGCCACCGGCGCCATCGCCGACCTGGGCCTGGAGATCGACAAGCTCACCGAGGCCATCAACGTCTTCGAGCAGAAGCTCCCCGCCCAGCGAGAGGTCGAGGTCGTCCTCCAGCAGGTCTGGGAGCTCGCCGCCGCACAGAAGCTCGTGCCCAAGAGCGTGCGGACTGACAAGCTCATTCGCCAGCCCGAGTACAGCGAGCTGCCGATCAAGATGACCATCGTCGGCAACTTCGACGGGTTCTACGCCTTTCTCCTGGACCTCGAGAAGATGCCCCGTATCACCCAGCTCCCCATGCTCTCGCTCAAGAAGGCCAAGACCGACGAGGGCGAGATGCAGGCCGAGATGGTCCTGACCATCTTCTTCGAGCGGGCCCAGGACGCGCCCCAGGCCAAGACGTCCGGAGGCAACTCATGAATTCCCCGAGCGCCCACGATGATCCGCTGGCCGAGGCCGGCCAGGACGATCTGGGCCTCTCGACGTCGACGCTCGGCGGCGAGGGGACCGACGCCCTCGAGGCCGACGCCGGCTTCGAGGCCAAGCCCCCCGGACGGTTCCTCAACCAGGGGACGCTGCTGATCCTCATGGCCATCCTCGTCGCCGGCGGGTCGCTCTACGCCATGCGCCTCAGCCGTGGTGACCTGACCAAGTCCAACAACACCTCCGTCGAGGCCAAGATCGAGCAGGCCCTGGCCAAGCTCACCCGACCCGAGGCCCTGCGGGACAAGGACCCGCTCCGCCCGGACAACCTCAAGAGCGTCTTCCAGGACACCGACTCGGTCGTCAACATGTTCTCCTCTGACCCCGCTGAGCGGCAGGTCCCCGTCCACCTGCTCAAGAAGAACCCCTTCAGGCTCTACAACCCGCAGCCGAACGAGGCGGATGAGGGCGGCGACGGCCGTAGGGCCGAGCAGGAGCTCGCCCGCCTGCGCGACAAGCTCGCCCGCGATTACAAGAAGCTGACCCTCAACGGCATCAACGCCGGCCGCATCCCCATCGCCATCATCAGCGGTGAGATGTACCGCCAGGGCGACAAGGTCGGCCCCTTCGTCATCCAGAGCATCCGCGCCGACGACTTCGCCGTCACCCTCGAGAGCTCGGGCCTGATCTTCACCCTCCGCATGGAGACCACCCGCAACGAGGCCGGCATGAGCCAGGGCGTGCTTGACTCCACCCAGTAATCCCCGTGACTGTCCCCCGCGGACCTTCGCGGTATCCCCGCCCGAGAGACCGTTATGCCCCCCCAAGGCCTCAAAGATCTGCTCGATCGCATGGACGCCCTGGGCAAGGGCTCTTCCTCGACCGCCCCGCCCGTTCCGGCTCAGCACGAGCCCGGGGCGAGGACTCCGGGGGTGCCGGGAACTCCGGGGGCGACTTCGTCCCCGCAGCCCGAGGCCATGCACGAGCTCTGGACGCCCGAGACCAGCCCGAATCTGCAGGTCCTTGACCTCGGACAGCTGCTGCTCGACCGCGGGGCCGCCACCGGCTCGCAGCTGAGCACCGCACGCACCGTCGTTTCTCAGACCCCAGGCAAGTCCCTCGCCGACGCCCTGGTCGACCTCGGCGTCGATGAGCCCTCCGTCCAGCAGGCCGTCTCCGAGCTGTCCAACCTGCCCTTCGAGCCCTTGGTCCGCGGCCAGGTCGAGTTCTCCAAGCACCTCAACAAGCTCGGGCTCGACTACTGCAAGACCAACGGCGTGATCCCACTGCGCATGGCAGGCACGCGCCTGGTCCTGGGCGTCACCCACCCGGATAACCTGGCCATCGTCGACGAGGTCCGACACAAGCTCGGCCTGAGCCTCAAGCCCGTGGTCGTCAGCCGCGTCGAGCTCGCCGCCGTCATCGAGAGCTTCAAGGAAGAAGACGGCGCCTCCAACGAGGTCAAGGTCGACGAGATCATCAAGGGCATCGAGGAGGATGACGTCGAGGTCGTCGCCACCAAGGAGGAGGACCTCGACCTCGAGAAGGCCGCCGGCGAGTCCCCCGTCATCCGCTACGTCAACTACCTGATCTTCAACGCCGTCAAGGAAGGCGCCAGCGACATCCACGTCGAGCCGCAGGAAAAGAAGCTCAAGATCCGCTACCGCGTCGACGGCGTCCTCTTCGAGATGATGAACCCCCCGCACCACATGCACGCGGCGATCATCTCCCGTCTCAAGGTCATGGCCAACCTCGACATCGCCGAACGCCGCCTCCCCCAGGACGGACGCATCCGCGCCATGGTCCACGGCCGCAAGCTCGACCTGCGACTCTCCACCCTGCCCACCTCGCAGGGTGAGAAAGCCGTCATGCGTATCCTCGACACCCGCTCCATCCAGGTGAAGCTCGAGGAGCTGGGCATGGGCGAGGACTGCCTGCTGATCTGGAAGCACCACATCGATCAGCCGCACGGCATCGTCCTGGTCACCGGGCCCACCGGCTCGGGTAAAACCACCACGCTCTACGCCTCGATCGGCCAGATGGACCGCGCCGGCCTGAACATCTCGACCGTCGAGGACCCCGTCGAATACCACCTGAGCGCTATCAACCAGGTCCAGGTCCACGACAGGATCGGCATGGGCTTCGCCGCGGCCCTAAGAGCCCTCCTGCGTCAGGACCCCGACGTCATCATGGTCGGCGAAATTCGTGACGCCGAGACCGCCCGCATCGCCATCCAGGCCTCGCTCACCGGCCACCTCGTCCTCTCAACCCTGCACACCAACGACGCCCCCTCGTCGGTGACACGGTTAATCAACATCGGCGTCGAGCCCTACCTCATCGGCGCCGCCGTCAACGCCGTGCTCGCCCAGCGCCTCGTCCGCAAGATCTGCACCCACTGCAAGCAGCAGGTCAAGCCCCCCGACGCCCTGGCCGATCATCTCGCCGCCCACGGCATCGCCATGGATCAGGTCTGGGCCGGACAGGGATGCGATAAGTGCCGCCGCACCGGCTACTCCGGTCGGCAGGGCCTCTACGAGATGCTCGTCCTCGACGACTTCCTCCGTGACAAGATCGCCTCGAGCCCCAACGTCACCGAGTTCCGCCGCCTGTGCATCGAGCGCGGCATGTCCACCCTCCGCGAGGACGGCTTCAAGAAGGTGGCCCAGGGCATCACCACCGTCGACGAAGTCCTGCGCGTCACCGAGTCGACGATCTGATCTGTTCTGTTCCGTGAATGAATCTCAGAAGGGGGCTCAGGCCGCCACACGTAGCGTGCCGTCGCGCCTCGGCTGGCCGGTCGTCTCTCCCGTCCGCCCCAGCACGTCGTCGTAGACCGCCATCACCCGTCGCATCCGCAGCCCGAACCCGTAGTGCGTCATCACCCGCCGCCGCGCCCGCTGCACCTGCTCGCCCAGCAGCACGACGTGGCTGAGCATCGTGTCGATCTGACGCGGCCAGGCCATCACGTGGTCCGACAGGATCAGGCCGCAACGCCCCTTGTCCAGCACCTCGTCGGCCGAGCCGACGTTCGTCGCCGCCACCGGGGTTTCCATCGCCATCGCCTCGAGCAGCACGTTCGCCGCCGCTTCCTGATGGCTGGCCGAGAGCAGCACGTCCATCGCCTCGAGCCACGGCCGAACGTCCGGCTGCCACCCCTGGAAGTGCACCGCCTC
>JADZCW010000170.1 GCA_020851395.1 Phycisphaeraceae bacterium | reverse complement strand
TCGAAGAGGACCTGATTGACGGCGCGGGTGATGGGCATGTCGACCTTGTAGCGTTCGGCGAGGGCGACGACGGCCTTGGTGGTCGGGACGCCCTCGACGACCCCCGGAATCGAGTCGAGGACTTCCTGGAGTTTTCGGCCTTTTCCCAGGAGTTCACCGCAGGTTCGGTTGCGGCCGGTGGGGGAGAAACAGGTGGTGGCGAGGTCTCCGACGCCGGCGACGCCGAAGAAGGTTTCGGGGCGGGCGCCCATGGCGGAACCGAGGCGGGTAATCTCGGCGAGGCCGCGCGAGAGCAGGGCGCTCTTGGCGTTGTTGCCGGCCTGCAGGCCGTCGAGGATGCCGGCGGCGACGGCGATGACGTTCTTGGTCGCACCGGCGAGTTCGACGCCGAGCAGGTCGGTGTTGGTGTAGACGCGGAACCAGTGGGTGGTGAAGATCTCCTGGAGGGAGCGGGCGAAGGCTTCGTCGTCGGAGGCGGCGCAGACAGTGGCGGGCAGGCATCGGGCGAGTTCGCCTGCGACGGAGGGTCCGGAGATGGCGGCAAGGGGTCTGGCGGGGGCGTCGGGATGATCGGACTTGCCGGCCTGAAGAAGGACGTCGGCGATGATCTGGGTGGGGCGAAGGAGTGTAGTGTTCTCGATGCCCTTGGCGACCGAGGCGATGGGGGTGCCTCTAGGGGCGTGGGGGGCGAGGCGTTGCCAGGCGGAGCGGATGAACTGGGTGGGGATGGCTGAGACGATCAGGTCCGCGCTGGCCAGGGCCTCGCGGTCGTCGGAGGTCAGGCGGATGGACTCGGGGATGCGGTATCCCGGCAGATAACGGCGGTTCTGGCGGGTCTGGATGATCTCGGCCACGTGGTCGGGGAAGGCCCCCCAGAGGGTGACCTGGTGGCCTCGGCTCTCGAGGAGCAGGGCGCAGACGGTGGCCATGGAGCCGTCGCCGATGATGGTGATGCTTTGGGGCATGCGGGGGGCATTGTGGCGTGGGCGGCGCGCGGGGGCAAACGGGGTGTTGGAGGGGGTGTCTCGGGGGGGACCGGTAACCTTGAGGACGGGGTGGGTCTAAGGGGGGCGGGGCGGTGTGCCGATGCTAGGATTAATAACGATTGACGGATCGGGTGGACGGGCGCATCGTCGTGGTGGACAATCGCTTGCGACGGCTGCGAAAAAGGGTCCGGGCGTGTAACATAAAGAATCGACCTGCGCCGCGTCGCGGCGGGGTGGAGGAGATGGCGTCGAAGTCAAACAAGGGCAGGAGCCACATCGTGCAACAGTCTCACTCGGGACGGATGAAGAAGACATGGATGGTGGTCGCTTGCGGCCTGGCGGCGATCCTGACGATCGTCAGCGGTTGCGAGATGGATTCATTCATGGATTCCTCGGCGGTGGGGCGGTTCGAACGGACGCCGACGATCCTGCCGATCCTCAACCAGCTTGACGTGATCGACGAGCCTCAGCTGCAGCCCGCGGGCCTGAGCGACGTGCAGCCCGAGGACCTGGTGCCGGAGGTTCGGGAGTATGTGATCGGTCCGGGCGACCTGCTGACCGTGACGGTGTTCGAGCTGATTCAGGAGAACGTTGAGGCGGTGCAGACGCGTCGGGTGAACAACCTCGGTCAGATCCGTCTGCCGGTGATCGGGACGGTGGTGGCGGCGGGCAAGTCGCCGACGGAGCTGGAGGACGAGATCATCGACGTGCTGCAGCGCAAGGACGTGCTGCACGACCCGACGGTGAGCGTGGTGGTGCAGGAGCCTCGTCAGAACACGTACAGCATCGTGGGCGAGCCGCGGTACGGGGGGACGGCGTTCGGGACGTTCTCGATCATCAAGGACGACTTCAGGCTGATGGACGCGATCGCCCTTTCGCAGGGCATTCCCGGGAACATCAAGACGATCTACGTGTACCGTCAGGTGGCGTTGTACAAGCAGTCGTCGCCGGCGGCCGAGGGGGCGGGCGCGGGGGCCGAAGCGCCGCCGGCGCCGCCGAGCGCGGCCGAGACGGAAAAGGCCACGAAAGAGCTGATTGACGACCTGCTGGCGGGCGTGGACCAGGGCCCGCCGCCCGCGGCGACCGAGCCGTCGGTCGAAACGCAGCCGGCGCCGGAGATGATCCAGTCGACGCTCGATCAGCCGTCGGCCGAGGGCGGGGCGTGGGTGAATGTCGGCGGCAAGTGGGTGCAGGCTCCGGCGGCGCAGCAGGCGCCGTCGGTGGAGCCGGGGCCCGGCGTGGAGGCGGCGATCGCGGTGCCGGCGGTCGAGGACGAGGCGCCCGCGGCGGAGGAGCCGAGCAATCGTCCGCTGCTGACCCAGCGGATCATCCAGATTCCGTATGACAAGCTGATCGCGGGGGACATGCGTTTCAACGTCGTGATCCGGCCTGGGGACATCATCCGCGTGCCGCCGCCGGCGCTGGGCAACGTGTACGTCGAGGGTCAGATCGCGCGTCCCGGGACGTACGGTCTGCCTGGGGACGGGGATCTGACGCTCAAGAACCTGGTGGCGGCGGCGGGGGGTCTTGGCGCTCTAGCGATCCCGGAGCGAGTGGACTTGATCCGTCGGATCGACAAGGACCGGGAGGCGTGGGTGCGGATCAATCTGCGGGCGATTTACAGCGGGACGCAGCCGGACCTGTTCCTGAAGCCAAATGACCAGGTGATCTTCGGGACGAACTTCTTCGCATTCCCTCTGCAGGTGGTGCGCAGCGGCTTTAGGGCTTCCTACGGGTTCGGGTTCATCCTGGACCGGAACTTCGGGAACGATGTGTTTGGAGCCCCGCCGGGATCTCCGTGAGCCAGCGGCTCGATCGGGGTTCCAGAGACAGGGGTATCTTGACGATAAAACACAGAACTCACTCGCTTAGGCGAGCGTAGAAGAGATCATTGCCCGACGCGGCCCCTAAATTGCCCAGCTTATTTTTTGCGCAGACGCGGATGAACAGCACCCCCATTGCCGACACCGTTGAGCCTTGCGTGAAGCAAGCCCGTCTGCCGGCCCGGTGGGGTTGGCTGAGCGTGGGTGTGTTAGGGCTGCTGTTCATGTTGTTGTACAGCGCGTATTTTTATCAGCTGCTGCGAGTGATCACGGACACGCGGCGTTCGGAGGTGTGGCTGGCGGTCAAGCGACTGTTGACGTTCGAGGTGAACTCGGACTGGGCGCACGTGCTGGTGATCCCGTTGTTCAGTCTTTACTTCCTTCGGCTGCGGTCGGAGGAGATCCGCCGGACGGCCAGGCGGGTGTACCTGCCTGGGCTGGTGGTGATGATGGCGGGGATCGCGGGGTACATCCTGTGGATCTACCCGGGACGGAACAACATGTTCCAGGGTCTGAGCATGGTGCTGACCCTGTTCGGGTTGGTGCTGTTCCTGGTCGGTCCGCGGATGATGACGCTGGTGTGGTTTCCGATCGCGTACCTGGTGTTCTCGGTCAAGATCTCGGATCGGGTGTGGGACGCGGTGGCATGGAAGCTGCAGTTGATCGCGGCGAAGTCTTCAGCGTTGGCGCTGAGCGTCCTGGGGTTGGCGCTGGACATCGAGGCGTCGGTGCGGGGCTCGACGATCGACCTGTGGGTGGACGGGAAGCTGCTGCGTCCGCCGCTGAACGTGGCCGAGGCGTGTTCGGGGCTGCGGATGCTCATGGCGTTCGTGGCGTTGGGAGTGGCGATCGCGTTCATTACGCCGCGGCCGTGGTGGCAGCGGCTGATCATGCTGGCGTTGACGCTGCCGATCGCGGTGCTGGTGAATGTGGGTCGGGTGACGGTGCTGGGGGTGCTTTACGCGAAGGTGGACCCGGAGTTGGCGCAGGGGGACGTGCACCTGTTGATCGGGATGCTGATGCTGATTCCGGCGGCGTTGTTGTGCCTGTTGGTGGGATGGGTGCTGGACCACGTGGTGATCCGGGAGGAGCAGGGCGGTCGCGACCGGGCGGATGCGGTGACGGTGGGCGTGGATGAGGCGGTGGCGTGCCACCCCGGGGACTTGGCTGATGCTCGGGGTCTGGGCAGGGGAGTGGTGACGGGCGCGGGGCTTGGGGTGGGGGCGGGGGGGCTGATGTGCCTGCTGTACACGCTGGCGTGGAGTTACTGGCGTCCGGAGGCGATCTTCGGGGCGTGGCTGAGCGTTCGTGGCGCGGGGTGGCTGATCGCGATGAGCGTGGTGGGTCTGGCAGGGGTGTTCTGGGGGATCGGTCGGTCCCTGCGGCCGGAGCGGGCGCCGGGTGGCGGCCTGCCGGTGCGTGCGATGGCGGTGTCGGGGGCGGTGATCCTGACGTGCTTCCTGGGTCTGAACCAGATCACGGCGGCGACGCGTCTGGTGCTGGTCAAGCAGCCGCTGGAGCTTCGGACGGCGCTGCGGAACCTGCCGCAGCAGGTCGGCTCATGGAAGATGGTGCGCGAGGAAGGTCCGCTGCCGGCGGACATCGTCAAGGCGCTGGGGACCGAGGAATACCTGATGCGCCAGTACTTCGACGAGAGCACGCCGAACCAGGCGGGGAGCCTGCTGGTGCTGCACGTGACGTACTACACGGGTACGCCGGACACGGTGCCGCACGTCCCGGACCGGTGTTTCGTGGCCGGAGGCGTGAGGCCGGTGGAGACGACGTCGCGTACGCTGCGCCTGTCCGGGCCGCAGTTCCGTCCGACCGAGGGCGGGTACCTGGTGGACACTCAACTGGCGTTGCGTGTGGCGGCGACGGGCGGGGCGTTCCTGCCGGGGCTGGAGATCCCGGCGACGGTGTTCACGTTCGACGACCCGAACCGACCTGAGGTGAGGTCGAACGCGATCTATTTCTTCGTGGCCAACGGGAGATACTTCGGATCGCCCAATGACGTGCGTCGGGCGGGGTTCGACCCGATGGACAAGTACAGCTACCACGCGAAAGTGGAGGTTCAGGTGTATCAGATGGGGGACGCGGCGCGCGCTGCGGCGCGGGTCGAGTCGTTCCTCTCGCAGATGCTCCCGGAGATCATGACGGCGCTGCCGGACTGGCGTGCGGTGACTTCGGGCCAATACGACAGGCTCAAGGGCGCGACCACGACGACGCCGTGAGCCCGCACACACAGGAGATTCGGCATGCCTGCCCGCGTGAACACACGATTCGTGACCATCCTGATCGTCGTCCTGCTGGTGATCGCCGCGGGGGTGGCGGGTGCGATGCGACTGCTGCAGAACGAGGCGGACAACTTCGCCAAGGCGCAGGAGCTCGAGCGTTCGGGGCAGCTGGCGGACGCGTTGGAGCTGTACGACCGGGTGGTGCGCAAGAAGCCGAACAACTACGAGTGGATCATCGCGTACGTTGACGCGATGGACAAGCTCAAGACGGCGGATGCGTACAAGGCGCAGGAGACGATCCGCGACACGTTGAGCTGGCTCAAGCAGGCGATCACGGTGCGTCCGGACGACAGCGCGGCGTTCATCCGGTTCATGGATTACTGCATGCGTGCGGCCAAGTCGTCGGGGAACCGGCTGGGTTTCTGGAACACGATCTACACGGAGGCTGACGCTCGGCTGAGCAAGCGTCACGACGAGGACCTGGCGAGGCGTTACCGGGGGATCGCGCAGGTGAATCGGATGCGGGAGCTGAACCTGAATCTCGAGGAGCGCAAGCAGGCGGCGAGCGACCTGACGGCGGTGCTGGAGAAGAACCCGGACGACCCCGAGGCGACGTACTACCTGGCGTTGTGGAACCTGATCGAGGCCAGGGAGCTCGAGCGATCGGGGGCGACGTCGGCGGAGATCGACGAGGCGCGGGAGACGGCGCGAGCGTTGACCGGGGACCTGCTGGCGAGGCGGCCGCAGGACATGCAGGCGCAGCTGAATCACGCGCTGGTGCTGGTGAACCTGCGACGGGTCGACGAGGCGTCGGCGCTGGTGACGGAGCTGGAGAAGTCGCTGCTGGCGGATCTGAAGGATCAGGACAGGGATCTGGTGGGTCAGGTGGCGATGCTGTTGCCGACGGTGGATCGCCAGACGGTGACAACGGGCGAGGACAGGCAGGTGGTGCGGGGGTACCAGCGGTCCGCGGCGTTGCTCGAGGCGGCGATCGGGCGCTGGCCGGACGACGTGACGCTGAAGCTGATGCTCGGGGGGGTGCGGAAGAACATCGAGGACATGGACGGGGCGTTGGCGTCGTTTCAGGAGGCAAAGGACTACCAGGGTCAGCTGCACCCGATCGAGGCGCAGGCGCTTGTGTCGAGCAAGGCGACGGCGACGTACGAGCTGGGGGATTTGCTGTTGACCCGGGCGGGTCGGGCGTCAACGGGTGGCGACGCGAAGGTGGTGCAGGAGTCGATCGATCGCGCACGTCCGCTGGTGCAGGAGCTGGTTCAGTCGCAGCCGAGCGCCTACGGGACGCTGCGTCTGCAGGGCAAGCTGGCGTACCTGGAGAACCGGCTGGCGGACGCGTCGCGTCTGCTCAATGACGCGTCGGCCATGGTCAACAACAGCGACATCGAGGTTCTGCTGATGGCGGCGTCGGCGAGCGAGAAGATCAACCAGCTCGGGGACGCGGCGTCGAAGTTGCAGCGGGTGCTGGAGCTGAGCCCGGAGCTGTCGGTGCACCGGCGGTCGCTGGCGCGGATCTACGTTCGGAGCAACCTGCTCGACGCGGCGGAGGCGGAGGTTCAGCGTCTGCTGGAGCGGGACCCCCGGGACGTCGAGGCGTTGCGTCTGTCGGCGGTGATCGCGACGCGTCAGGGCAACTACGACAAGGCCATCGCGATCTTCGAGTCGATGAACTGGCGAGAGAACCGGCAGTTGAAGCTTGGTCTGGCGAGCATGTACATCATGGCCAAGAAGCCCGAGCGGGCTCGGCAGCTGCTGGAGGAGTTGTTTGCGGAGAACGCGGCGGACCCCGAGACGCTGCGTCTGCTGCTGAGTTTGACGCCGGACCCGGCGCAGGCCAAGGCGTTGATCGACAGGGCGGGCGAGGCGGGGCTGTCCGCGCAGGCGGTGGAGATCCTCCGGGCGCAGGTGTCCGGCCCGGAGGCGATGTCGTCGATGCTGGACAAGATGATGGAGGAGGTGAAGCATGAGGACCCGTTCCAGTGGCGGCTGGCGCGGTACAGGATGTTCCAGAACCAGGGGAAGGCCGAGGAGGCGAGGGTAGAGCTGTCCGAGGCGGCCAAGCTTCAGCCCGAGAACGGGGTGGTGATCCACGAGATGTTCCAGCAGGCGATGGCGGACGACGACGTGGCAGGGGCGCAGAAGCTGGCGGACAAGGCGGGTCAGCTGAACCTCGACGGGGCCGAGGGGCGTTTCTTCCTGGGGCAGCTGTACCTGAAACAGGAGGACTACGGCAAGGCGATCGCGACGTTCCGGCAGGCGTTGCAGATGCGGCCGATCTATTCCGACGGCTGGCAGATCCTGGCGCGGGCGCACCAGGCGGCGGGGGAGATCGAGCCGGCGGTCGAGGCGTACAAGAAGGCGGTCGAGCAGAGGCCGGACAACGTCGCGGCGTTGCGGGGGCTGGCGAGCATCCAGGCGATGCGTGGCCAGAACGACCAGGCGCTCAGGACGCTCGAGACGGCGGTGAGGATGGACCCTCAGAACCTGGAGCTGCAGTCGCTGGTGCTGGGTTTGCGGGAGCGTTACGGGGACAAGCAGGAAGTGCTCAAGCAGCGGTTGGAGCTGGCGTCGACGGAGCCCAAGTACTACGAGAACCGGCGTGCATTGGCGATGCTGCAGGCGCAGTTGGGTCAGGTCGGGGCGGCGTTCACGACGATCGACGCGGTGGTGGCGGAGGAGGGTCGTACGCGTCAGAACATGATGGCGTCGGCGATGGTGAGGTACGAGGCGCGTCAGGTTCGTGCGGCGCAGGACATCCTGGCGCGCTACGTTCAGGAGCAGGGTGAGAAGGCGACGGCCGAGGACTGGATGATGCTGGGCCGGTTCATGGTGCGGGTCAACGCGTTCGAACAGGCGAGCCAGGCGTACCAGCAGGCGATCGGTCTCGAGGACGCGAGGCAGTTGGCGACGCGGGAGTGGGCGGACACGCTGTTCTCGCGTCAGCGCGACCGCGAAGCGATCGAGCTGTACAAGAAGCTGCACGAGAGCCAGCCCAAGGACGCGCGGATCACGATGCGGTACATCGAGGCGATGACGCGTGGCGGGCAGTTGGACGAGGCCAGGGCGTTGCTGGACACGTTCGTTCGGGACTCGGGTGAGGACGTGCGGACGCAGCTGTTGCGGGGTTCGATTGCGCAGTCGCTGTCGGGCGCGGCGTTGTTGCGAGGCGACATGTCCGAGGCGTCGTTGCAGCGTGGCGTGGCGTTGGCGGCCTACGGCAAGGCCATCGAGCTCGGTCCGCGGAGCGCGGTGGCGTATGTCAGGCGTGCGGGGCTGCTGCAGTCGGACCCGGCGCAGGACACGCAGGTGATGTCGGACCTGAACCAGGCGTTGTCGCTGGACCCGAACATGGCGCAGGCGCGGGAGATGCTCGTGAGCGTTCACCTTCGTCGCGACGAACGGCAGGAGGCTCAGCGTCAGCTCCGGGAGTTGATCGATCGTACGCCGGAGTACGTGCAGGCGCGCGTGACGCTGGCGAACCTGCTGCTGGCGGACAAGCAGTACCCGCAGCTGAGGCAGTTCATCGATCAGTCGGCGGGGATGTTCCCGACGGATCCGACCTGGCCGCAGTGGCGTGCGACGCTGGCGTTATCGCAGGGTCAGATTGATGAGGCGTTGACGCACCTGCAGACGGCGTTCAGCCTGGCGCCGTCGCCGATGACGCTCGGAGCGGTGGTGCAGGCGATGGTGCAGAACAGTCGTCACCAGGCGGCGTTGTCGCTGCTGGACCAGCAGCAACAGGCGGTGAGCCGTCAGCCGGTGCTGCTGGCGTTGCGTGGGCGGGCGTTGATCGGCGTGGGTCAGGCGGACGCGGCGCGTGAGGCGTTCCGTCAGGCGATCGAGCAGAGCACGCAGATGCAGCAGCTCCAGGCGGTGGCGGAGCAGATGGTATCGGCGATGGGTGACGAGGAGGCGATCGCGGCGTTGACGGCGATGGAGCAGGGTTTCCGGGCGCCGGCGGCGATCGAGCTGATGATCGCGAGCATCGAGATCGGCATGGGCAGGCCGGCCGAGGCGGTGGCGCGCGTGAGCAAGGCGCAGGCGATGATCCCGGCCGAGTCGCCGATGTCGGGCATGGCGCAGCGTCTGCTGGCGATCGGTCAGATCGAGGCCGGCCAGAACGATGCGGCGATCGAGAGCCTGCGGGTGCTGATCCAGAACAACCCCACGGACGTCGAGTCGCTGAACAACCTGGCGTTCGTGCTCTCGGACAAGCTCGGGCGGGCCAAGGAGGGTCTGCCGTACGCGCAGCAGGCGTCGAGCCTGGATCCGCGTAACGCGGAGATCCTCGACACGCTGGGGTGGGCGCAGTACAAGGCCGGGCAGGTGAACGAGGGCAAGGAGACGCTGCTGCAGTCGGCCCGGATCAAGCCGACGGGTTACGCGGCCTATCATCTGGGGCTGATCCTGCTCGAGCAGGGGCAGTCGCTTCAGGCTCGTGAGCAGTTCGAGGCGGCCCGGAACCTGGCCGAGCAAGGCGGTGATCAGAAGCTGCTGAAGTTGATAGAATCCCAGCTTGCCCTCCCCGGCGCCGACGAATAATTAAGGTGTGTCCATGAGCATGAATATCCCACGCCCGATGGCTGGTTCTGCCCCCGCAGCGCCCTCCGGGCCCAGCAAGTTCACGCCGGTTGATCCGGTCAAGCTGCTGCGTCGTCACCTGTGGCTGTTGCTGATGACGGCGTTGGCCGGGCTGGTTCTCGGCCTGATCATCTGGTTCGTGCTGGCCAAGACCATGCCGCGGTTTCAGACGGTCTCGGTGCTCCGGATCGAGAACCCGCCGATCAGCGCGTTGTCGACGGCCGGCGGGCAGGGGACGGCGGGGCAGATGCAGTACATCGAGGCCCTCAAGCGCACCGAGATCGGCGCCATCCGGTCGAACGTGGTGATCGACACGGCGTTGAACAACCTGCGCGACACGGTGTGGTTCACGCGGTACGCCGGGACCGACGCGCAGAACCCGGACATCGCCAACGCGCGGGAGGAGATGCTCGATCATCTGAGCACGATTTCCGAGCGTGACTCGCTGAGCATTTTTCTGAGCTTCCGCTCGCCGGTGCAGGACGAGGCGGCGCGGATCCTCGACACGATCGTGAACGTCTACCTCGACCGCAAGCAGAACCAGACGATGGCCGACACCAACGAGGTTCGGCGGGCGCTTGTCCGCGAGCGCACGGAGCGTCAGGCGAATCTGCAGAACATCCAGCGTCAGATCCGCCGGTTTACGCTGGACCGGAATGTTCAGTCGCTGGACCCGCGGCTGAACGAGGCGATGATCCGCAACCAGTCGTTGACCGAGCAGATCGCGCAGATCGAGCCGCAGGTGATCGCCGGGAGGCAGACGCTCGAGCGTCTGCGCAAGGCGCAGGAGCAGGGGGAGGTCATTGACGATCCGACGGCCATGGCCGAGGTGAGGAAAGACCCGTTGATCCAGGCCCGGGAGGACAAGGTCCGGCTGATCCGCGAGGAGATGGGGGTGATGGCCAGCACATTCGGCCCGAATCACCGACGGGTCAAGGACCTCGAGCGGCGGGTGATCGAGGTCGAGCGGGAGCTGCAGCGGGAGAAGGAGCGTCAGCTGCGTCAGAGGCAGCAGGCGGAGCTCGAGCAGATGTCCAACGGGATGGGGGCCTACGAGAAGCAGCTGGCGGACCTTCAGGCGGCCAAGGAGAGGGTGGCGGCGGAGGTCAAGGACATCAACGCGGTGCTGCAGGAGTACACGCAGCTGACCCAGAGCGAGGCGGACGAGCGGGACCGTTTGAGCAAGCTGGACTCGGCGTTGGCGGATATGCGGCTGATCGGGGAGCGGCCGGACAGCATTATCGTGCGGCGGTCGTATCCGGCCGACGACCCGAAGCTGGTCTTCCCGCTTTACTATGTGGTGATCCCGGTGGTGACGTTGCTGATGGTCGGGTCGGTGGCGGGTTTCCTGTTCCTGCGTGAGATGATCGACCAGCGGTTCAAGTCGCCGTCGGACGTGAGTCTGCTGCCCAAGGGCAAGCTGGTGGGAGTGATCCCGGACTCGGCGGAGGACCCGTCGGCGACGGTGTCGGTCGAGCAGGCGTTCATCCGCGAGCCCAACGGTCTGATGGCCGAGTCGCTGCGTCAGGTGCGGACGGCGATCGAGCGAGCGATGGACAAGGCCGGCCACAAGTCGCTGCTGGTCACGTCGGTGCAGGCGCAGGCCGGTTGCACGGCGCTGGTGGCGGCGTTGGCGTCGGCGGTGGCGGCGCAGGGTCGGAAGGTGCTGGTGATCGACGCGAACTTCCGTCGCCCGGGCCAGAGGCGGGCGTTGCGGGTGGCCGGCGGCGGGACGCTGGCGGGGGTGCTCAAGGGCACGTTGACGCTGGGGGCGGCGGTGGGGCGTGCGTCGGACACGGCGGTGGACGTGCTGACGGCGGGGGACGTGTCGGAGCCGGAGCTGCTCGAGAGGCCGGCGTTCGGCCAGCTGCTGGCCGAGGCCACGGGCCGTTACGACCTGATCCTGATCGACGCCCCGCCGGCGCTGGTGACCAGCGAGGCGAGGATGATCGCCCGGGCGGCGGACGCGCTGCTGGTGGTGGTTCGCGCGATGGTGGACAAGCGTGGGATGGTCAGCCGGGTGCTGCGTGAGCTCGAGGGCGGCAGGGCCGAGGTGCTCGGGCTGCTGCTGAACCGGGCCCGTGCGGACGTCGGCGGTTACTTCAAGGAGAACTTCGAGGCCTTCTATCGCTACCGGCAGTCGCCGGCGGCGGGTGTTACGATCGGTGTCGGCCACGGCCCTGCGGGCGGCGCCGGGCCGGGCGTGTCCGAGGTGGGGGCTGGTGCGTCCGCCCCCGCGGGTGACTAGGATGGGTCGCGGCCGGCGGGTCGTCGAGGCATCGGTCCGGGACGGCAGATGACGGTTGACATCTCATGGACACCGCAGTGACCGAGAACTGGATCGACAGCGCCTCGGGTCAGCTTGACCCGGTGCTGTCGCCTTACATGGGGGTGTTCTTCGCGGCGTTCGTGGTGGCGTTCCTGGCCACGCCGGTGATGCGTCGGCTGGCGATCGCCAACGGGATCGTGGACTGGCCTGACCACAAGCGCAAGGCGCACCTTCAGCCTGTGGCGTACCTGGGGGGTGTGGCGATCTACCTGGGGTGGGTGGTGGGGGTGTCGCTGTGCCTGTTCCTGTCGTCGCCGCAGCTTCCGTTGAGCGCGCACGTGGCGTTCCCGGTGGAGATTCTGCTGGGAGCGTCGATCATCCTGGTGACGGGTCTGGTGGACGACATCTGGGGGGTGACGCCGCTGGCGAAGATCGGGGGTCAGTTGATGGCGGCGGGGTGCCTGGCGAGCCAGAAGGTGGGATCGGAGATGCTCGGGGCGAAGCTGGTGACGCTGGTGATGGGGGGGATCAACGTGGACATGCCCTACTGGCCGGCGTACGTGCTGGGGACGGCGATCATCGCGATGTTCGTGCTGGGGGGGTGCAACTCGGTGAACCTGCTGGACGGCCTGGACGGTCTGGCGTGCGGGGTGTCGGCGATCGCGACGGCGGGGTTCCTGGTGATCGCGGTGTACGTGTCGGTTCACGCGGGGATGGCCGAGGCGCCGACGGAGCTGGCCAACGCGAACCGGTTGTACGACCCGGTGCGGGTGGTGATGTGCCTGGCGGTGCTCGGGGCCTTGCTGGGTTTCCTGCCGTACAACTTCAACCCGGCGAATATTTTCATGGGCGACGCGGGGTCGCTGCTGTTGGGGTACCTATGCACGTCGACGATCCTGCTGTTCGTGCACGCGGACCTGATGGGACCGCTGCTGGTGCTGGCGGCGTTGATCGTGTTCGGGGTTCCGATCACGGACACGACGCTGGCGATCGTGCGGCGGAAGCTCAAGGGTCAGCCGCTCTTTAGCCCGGACAACCAGCACCTGCACCATCAGATTCTTCGAGCGGTGAAGAACCTCAAGTTCGGGCCGAACCTGAGTGTGAAGCTCACCGTGCTGATCATCTACGGGATCGGGGTGGTGTTCGCGTGCCTGGGGGTCGGTCTGATCTTCCTGCGGGCGCGTTACGTGCTGGCGGTGTTCATGGTCTTTTTCGCGTTCGTGATGGTGATGGCGTACAAGCTCGGTCAGCAGCAGGTGATCCTGCAGAAGCTTGGTTCGGACGACCCGTCGTCGGCGCCGATCGAGCCGCGGGGGTCCGAGGCGGGGCCGGGTCATGGGAATGGGAGCGGGTCGGGGGCCGGGCGGGGGGCGGAGACGGCGGGCAAGCGGTAGCGGATTCGGGCCCGTGGGGTGGGCGCAGGGGCTGGCGAGGGGGGGAAAATCCGGGGCCAGACCCGGCGGGCAAACGATTTGCAGCCCGGCGGGCTGGCGTTACAATAGTCGGTTCGGGAAGTTGAGTCGTTCCCACCCGCCGTGGGCGAGGTTTGTGCGTTCGCCCCGGAGGCCGTCAGGACCGCCCAGGGCGGCGTCCGACGGCGGCGGGCGGCGTGTGTCGCCGGTGCCGTGCCGGCTTTTTTATTCACGACCCTGTGGGCCCCTGACAAGGCGGTTCCCGAACGCCCTGGGCCCGGTGCAGACGCGTCCCCCCGGACGAGTTCTCCTAGGAGCCGGTTATGGCATCGCTGGTCAAAGACCTGATCGAAGCGGGCATTCACTTCGGTCACCGTTCGACCAACTGGAACCCGAAGATGGAGCCTTACATCTTCGGCAAGCGG
>JADZCW010000169.1 GCA_020851395.1 Phycisphaeraceae bacterium | reverse complement strand
GGCTGTGCTCGCGAAAGACGTCGAGCACCTCCGAGAGCGTGCCGGCCTTGTGGGCGGCGGTGAACATGATCGACGTCTTGTCGTCGCCGGTCGGGCGTGGGCTCTGCTTGGAGATGACGAAGAAGCGCGTGACGTTGTTGGGGTTGTCCTCGATGTTGGCGAACAGGACCTTGTGGCCGTACAGCTCCGCCGCCATGGTCGAGCCGATCGCCGCTCCGTGCGGGTCCTTGGCCGCCAGCTCGGCCGCCCGCGTCGTCGAGGCCTCGGCGACACGGTCGACCTGGCTCATCTGGGCGCTCAGCCACCGCCGGCACTGGGCCAGCGGCTGCGGGTGCGAGTAGACCTTCTTGACCTGCTCGAAGGGCACCTTCGAGAGCAGGTTGTGGTGGATCGTCAGGATCACCTCGGCGCAGATGCGCAGGGGCGTGTCGACCAGTGCGTCAAGCGTGGCGTTGATGCCACCCTCGCTCGAGTTCTCAATAGGGACGATACCCAAGTCCACGCGCCCGCGAGATACCTCCTCGAACACCGCCGGGATGTCGATCAGGCCGTCGTACTCGACCGACGCGCCGAACTTGCGGCGAGCCGCCAGGTGCGAGAACGTCCCCGCCGGGCCGAGGTAGCCGACCCGCAACGGACGCTCGAGGGCGAACGACCCGCTCATCAATTCTCGCCAGATGGCCTCCAGGCAGGCGTCGGGCAGGGGGCCGTGGTTGGCTTGGCGGATCTGGGCGAGCACCTGCTGCTCACGGTCGGGGGCGTAGATCGGGGTGTTGCCCTGCTGCTTGAGCTTGCCGATCTCGACGACGACCTTGGCCCGCTGGTTGAGCAGGTCGACGAGCTGATGATCGAGCTGGTCGATCCGGGCACGCAGGGCCTCGAGGTTCACGCCCCCGGAAGCGGCGGACCCGGGGTCTAAACCCGACCCGTGGCCGGACTTGTTGCGGGAATGGGGGGCGGAGCCTGGGGCGGGATGAGCTTCGGACATAGGTCGGCATTGTAACGGGGGCGCCCCGCTTTAGGCGATATAAAGGTCTGACAGCGGTGCAAAGGTTCCAGCCATCCGCCCGGGCTTGCTGAGCAAGGGGCCCGGGCGCGGGAGTCGCCGGGTGATGGAAAACAGCCTCGAGACCCAGTGGGCAAACCTGGTGCAGATGCAGTCCCAGATCTCGACCGCGGCCGCGGCCGTGACGGCCGGGACGCTGCTGGTGCTGGGGATCATGCTCTGGGCCCTGGGCGGCCGGATGGCCAGGCCCTGCGGGGCGATGCTGGGTCTCCTGGCGGGGTTGGCGGTGGCATACCTGGGCATGCCCAGCGGGGAGGGTCGTGACGCGATGGTCGTGTCACTGGTGGCGGGCACGCTGATCGGCGGCGTCCTGGCCTGGCTGCTCTTCCGCGTCTGGATGGCGGTGGTGGTGGCGGTTCTGCTGAGCATTGCGGGTCCGACGGTGATGCTCACCCTGCAGGGTTCAGCCCCCCCGGGGCCGCCGGCGGTGCCGACCGTGACGCCCCTGGATCGGGCGACAGGTCTCGAGACACTCGGAACCGATCAGGCCGCGACCACGCAGTCCGCCTGGCCGGATGTCGCGGTCTGGCGTGACCGGACCGTCGAACGGGCGCAACAATGGTGGCGGCAGTGGACCGGGGAAATCCAGACATGGTGGGCGGGCCTGGGCACGACGACGAAGCTGAGCGTCTGGGCTCTGGCCCTGATCGGGGCCGGGGCGGGCGTGCTCTTGGGCCTGATCTTCCCTCAACGGGCGGCGGCGGCGGCCGCGGCGCTGATCGGGGCGACCATGATGGTCTTCTCCGCGGCCCAATTTGACCGTCTGGGCTACCTCGGCAAGGGGGCGGACTCGGGCGTGAACTTCGCCGTGTGGCTGGAGGACCCGCGACAGGCGGCGGCGGCCGTAGGTCTGATAACCGCCCTGGGGATCGTGCTGCAGTGGACGGTCTTCCGGGCGAAGACCGATAGAAAGTAAGTGAACCTCTGACGAGGGGAGCGGAACCGGCGCCGAGGGGACGGACCGGCGCGAAGGAGTACGGCTCATGCTCATGCTGCTGCAACAGTCGGGATCACCCCGGAACGTCATTGAATTGATCAACGGCATCTTCTCCCGGCCCGACGCCCTGGCGCATCCACAGGACATCATCCAGCATCTTCAGTCGCTGTCGATCGTCTGGGCGGTGGTCTTCATGATTGCCGGGCTGGTCTGCCTGCTCAACGGCTACAACCTGCACCGCTGGGTGATCGTGGCGGCCGGGCTGATCATGGGCCTGCTGGCGGGCTATTACGTCGGACAGAAGATCAACGCCGAGTACATCGTCGCCGGCTGTCTGGGCGTGCTGATGGCGGTGACGTGCATGCCGCTGATGAAGTACGCGATGGCCTTGTTCGGCGGGCTGACCGGGGCCTTCATCGGGGCCAACGCCTGGACCTCGATCATCAAGGCGGCCGTGCACGGCCCGACGGCCGAGGCGGCGGCCAGCAACTACTGGATCGGCGCCCTGATGGGCCTGATCATCTTCGGGATGCTGGCCTTTATCCTCTTCAAGTTCTCCGTGGTCTTCTTCACCACCATCAGCGGCTCGACGCTGATCATCTTCGGTGTCATGGCCCTGCTCATCCAGATCCCCAACTGGCGGCAGCCGATCACCAACAGCATCTCCGCCCACGCGGCGATCCTGCCGATCCTGGTGCTCGTGCCGGCCGTCATCGGCGCCATCCTCCAGCACACGCAGAAGCCCGTGGCCTCGTCCGGCGGCGGGGCGGCGAAGAAGTAACGCGGGTTCGCCCATTTACCCTTGTCTCCAAACCCGGGTCAACCGAAAGGTTGGCCTGGGTTTCTTTCTTTTCCGCTCAGCCGCTCCAGAGACACTTCCGGGGGACTTCCAGGGGCACTTCCGGGGCGGGGGAGGCGGGCAGACAAATCGGCCTGGGGGGGTTATTCTTGTGGCCATGGAAACGCTTTCTCGAACGGAGTCGAGTCGTCTGCGTGAGCGCTACCGTCGTCTGACCGAGGGCGTGGCGGAGGCCGCGGCCCGCAGCGGCCGGCGGTCGGACCAGGTGCTGCTGGTGGTCAGGACCGACCAAGCCAGCCCGGACCAGATCCGCCAGCTCGTGGAGTGGGGTCAGGCCGACCTGGCCGAGTCCAACGTTCTGCACCTGCCGCAGCGGGCCCTGGGCCTGCAGGAGTTCCTGGGCCGGCGGCGATTCCTCTCCCGCGTGCGCGGCCGCCCGGCGGGCGCGAGCCACGGCGGCGCCTCGGGCGAGGGCGCGTCCCCCGTGCCCGACCAGGTCCGCTGGCACATGCTCGGGCCCATCCCCCGCAACCGCATCCGCAGCATGACCGGCATCGTCCGGCTGGTCCACAGCGTGGACAACCTCCGCGTGGCCGAGGACCTTCACCTCTACGCCGGACGGCTCGACGGCGGCGGCCCGGCGGATCCGAGCGAGGCGTCCGAACCGTCGCTCTCTGAAAACACCTCGCCGTCAGGCAGCCTTTTCGACGGTCTGGCAGACCCGGCCGGTCCGTCGCGCGGGCGCCACCTCGGTCGGCCCGGATCGGGTGAGCCCCAGACCTTCGAGGTGCTGCTGCGGATCAACGGCGCCGGTGACGGCCAGGACCACGGCGTCGCCCCGCCGGCGGCGATCCACCTGGCTGAGCAGATCGACTCGATGGTCCACCTCCGCCTGCGCGGCGTCTGCTTCATGCCCGAGCGCAGGATCGAGGGTGAGGAGCTTGAGTCCGCGTTCGCCCGCTGCGCCGAGATTTTCTCCGACATCCAGTCGGCCAAGATCGGTGGTCCGACGTTCAACATCCTGGCCATGGGCGACGAGTCGAACATCGAGCGGGCCGTGGAGCTAGGCGCTAACATGGTCTACGGCGGCGCGTCGCTGTTCGAGGGCCAGTGACCGCGGCGCATCGGCCGCGGGACATCACAAGAAGGCGTCGCACGTGGCCAAGGGGGCGGCGATCATCTGGTTCCGTAAGGACCTGCGGCTGGCCGATCAGCCGGCGGTGTCCGCCGCGCTGGCTCTGGGTGGGCCGGTGGTGGGGGTCTACGTCTGGAGCCCCGAGGAAGAAGGGGGCTGGCCGCCCGGTGCAGCCGCTCGGGTGTGGCTGCATGAGGCGCTGGTCGACCTGGACCGTTCACTCCGCCGGCGAGGGGCGCGTCTGGTCCTGCGCCGGGGCGGGACGGCGGATGAATTGCTGGAAGTGGCGAAACAGACCGGCGCCAAATCCATCTTCTGGACACGCCGATACGAGCCCTGGTCGATCCAGCAGGAGGCCGAGGTTGAGAAGGCTCTGAGCCATGTCGGGCTTCAGACGCGGAGCTTCCAGGGGAATCTGCTCCACGAGCCGGACCAAGTACGCACGGGTAGCGGCACGCCGTACCGTGTGTTTACGCCCTACTGGCGGGCGGTTGAGAAGCTCGACGTGGCCAAGCCCGAGGCAACGGACGCCTCGGCCGATCGATCCTGGGGACAGGCGTGGAAGAAGGCGGCTTCCCTCTCGATCGATTCCTTTGAACTCCGTCCGGCCGTGCGGTGGGATCGGGGGATCCTCGAACGTTGGGACATCAGCGAACAGGGGGCCCACACGGCCTTGTCGCGTTTCCTCAAGGACAAGGCGGCTGACTATGCCCGGCAGCGCGACCTGCTGGCAGTGGGGGAGTCCGAGGGTGAACCAGGCGATGGGGCAAGCAGGCTCTCGCCCTACATGCACTGGGGACAGATCAGTGTCCGGCGTGTCTGGCACGAGACGCTTCATCGCGCATCGAGATCCGCCACAACCCGCCTCGGATGTGAGGCCTGGCGCAGGCAGCTGGCCTGGCGGGAGTTCGCCCATCACGTGCTGTTCCATTTCCCCTGGACATTGGACCAGCCGCTCAACCGTTCATTCTCCAGCTTCCCGTGGCGGAATGACGACAAGCACCTGCGAGCCTGGCAACGGGGGCGGACGGGGTACCCGATCGTCGACGCGGGCATGCGGCAGCTCTGGACCACGGGCTGGATGCACAACCGCGCCCGCATGATCGTCGGCTCGTTCCTGACCAAGGATCTTCGCATCCACTGGCTCGAAGGCGCAAGGTGGTTCTGGGACACGCTGGTCGACGCCGACGCGGCCAACAACACCTTCGGGTGGCAGTGGGTGTCCGGCTGCGGGGCGGATGCCGCGCCGTATTTCAGGGTCTTGAGCCCAGCCTCTCAGGAAAAGAAGTTCGATCCCCAGGGCCGGTATGTCCGTCGCTGGGTGGCCGAATCGCGCGCACCGAGAGGGACGGACGCGTACCCTCAGCCGATCGTGGACCATGCCCGGGTGAGAGAGGCGGCGATCAGGGCCTGGCGGGCGATGAGCAAGGGGGAGTGAGGGGGGAGGCGACGCCCGCTCATGCGCGATCCATCCATGCGGTGGAGCAGTGGGGCTGAAGACCGCGGTGGGGGCCACCGGTGGCTTTAGGCGTCCGGCCTGATCACCCGCTTAACTATCCGTCTCTCCACGGCTCCATAAAAAAACCGCCCGGAGGCGGTTTTTTCAATCGGGGTGGCGAGATTCGAACTCGCGACCTTCTGACCCCCAGTCAGACGCGCTAACCAAGCTGCGCTACACCCCGTGTTTGCGTGCAGATCCCTAGTGTACGTCAGCGCAGACGGGAATCAAATAAGATCAAGAGGGTAAGGCGGTGTCCCCATCGGCTGACTTGAGGTGGTGACGATGGCGGCAGGGGAGGGGCGTCCTGGGCGCCTGGTTCCGCCCCGGCAGGGCAGCCTCCCCGGCCCGATAATCTTCATCCTCCCACCAGTTTGACAGCCCCTCTCGTCCCGTTAAACTATTGGGCTCGCTCCGGGATCAGGGCTGGTTCCCGGCAGTTCCGGCCCTGGACTTAAACCACGATCGAACAGGAACATCCATGGCCGCGGGCAAGATTCGCATTCGTATGGAAGCCTACGATCATCAAGCGCTGGACGTCTCGGCGCGCGAGATCGTCGAGCACGCCAAGCGCACCAACGCCAAGGTGGCCGGTCCCATCCCGCTGCCGACGCGCATCGAGCGCTACACCGTCCTGCGTAGCCCGCACATCGACAAGAAGAGCCGTGAGCAGTTCGAGATCCGCACGCACAAGCGGATCATTGACATCTTCGAACCCAACGCCCGCACCGTCGAGGCGCTCAACCGGATGGTCGTGCCCGCCGGCGTGTTTGTGAAGATCAAGGCGTAAAGGAACAAGGTCCCATCCCCGGAGCTCAAAGCGTCCGGGCCGCCCGGCAGGTCCCAGAGGAAACCGCCGGTCGCAACGACACGACGAAAACCATTCACCAATCAGGCCACGATCCTCTGAGCCGGCCCCCGGAAGAATAGCCCCGGGTCAACAAGGCTCATGATCGCCCCGCCCCACGCGAGGCCCCCTGGGAGGTTTCATCCATGACCGCTGTATTGCTCGGCAGAAAAGTTGGCATGACCCGCCGGTATGACAAGGACGGCAAGAACGTCCCGGTCACCATCATCCAGGCCGGCCCCTGCTTCGTCACCCAGATCAAGACCGCGGACCACGACGGCTACGAGGCCGTGCAGATCGGCTTCGAGGACGTCAAGCCCCGCAACTCGACCATGCAGGTCATCGGCCACGACGCCAAGGCCGGCCGGGCCCCGCTCCGCATGCACCGCGAGTTCCGCGTGGCCGGCGACGACGCGGGAAGCTACACGCTCGGCCAGGAGATCACGGTCGATGCCTTCGAAGGCGTCAAGTACGTCGACGTCGTCGGCACGAGCAAGGGCAAGGGCTTCGCCGGCGTCATGAAGCGGCACAACTTCAAGGGCCTGTGCGCCTCGCACGGCACCGAACGCAAGCACCGCTCGCCGGGCTCGATCTCGGGCCGGTCGAGCAACCGCGGCACGGGCAAGCCCAAGCGCGGCCTGCGCATGCCCGGCCACATGGGCGCCGAACGCGTCACGGCTCGCTCACTCGAACTCATTGAGCACGACAAACAACGCAACCTGCTGATCGTCAAAGGCGCCGTGCCCGGAGCACGTGATGGCCTGTTGGTGATCCGGCAGGCGGTGAGGTTGTACAAAGGCAAGGCCAGACTCGCTGCGGCGTCCTAAGTCCCCCGCCCCCGGAAGAGGGGCCCCGGTGTTCTGGAATGAACTCCCGGGGGAAACTGCGACGTCCAGACATCTTGACCTCCGATGCCGAGTTGCCCGGGCCCTGATCGACGACGCCGGGCGGCGACAGAAACGTATCCCGGCGGCACAACGAACCCGGGTCGTAGGTGAAGCACCATGATCGAGATCCCAGTTCATAATCAGGACGGCAAGCAGGTCAGCACGCTCAAGGTCGACGAGCAGCTGCTCGGCGGCGAGGTGCGCCACGCGCTGCTCAAGCAGGCCTACGTCGCCATGCACGCCAACCGGCGTCTGGGCACCAGCGTCACCAAGAACCGCAGCATGGTCGAGGGCTCGACCCGCAAGCTCTACAAGCAGAAGGGCACGGGCAACGCCCGCCGCGGGGCCGTCCGCACGAACATCATGAAGGG
>JADZCW010000168.1 GCA_020851395.1 Phycisphaeraceae bacterium | reverse complement strand
GCACGACGACCCTAGAGGTTTTGTCGCCCAGGACTACCTGGGTGTCGATAAACAGTATTACGTGCCGACCCAGCGGGGGTACGAGCAAAGGATCAGCCAGTTCCTGGCCTGGATCCAGGAGCAGAAAGACGCCACCCCCGGAACTCCAGCAAGTCCCTCGCCGAACCCGCCAGGAGATACACCCCCGACCTCCAACCCCTAGAACCCGTTTTACGGCCTTAGAACAATGTTCGCAAACTTGAGAAACACCGATGAATTTGCACGACCATCTGCTCGGCAACCAGTTAAGACACAGGTTCTAGTCGTAAATGGGGCTTTGCTATGCAAAATGCCGCAATAACAACCGAAGGCGGTGTGTTTCTCCGAACTGGTGGGATAGTTATCAGCCAAGGAACAGGTGGTGGTCTCGTTTTTTCAAATCGTGATGGTTCTTCTTCTGCTCATGTCGCACCACATCAACTGGTCGATTTGCTTCACTTTTTTGAACGAAACAAAACCACCTCAACCACAACAAGTCAACATGCTCCCAACCTCACAACCTGGGGAAGAAACTTCGGGTATCTCAATTCATCAATACATCAAAGATGTCTCAAATGCGGCCAGGAATGGTCGGAACCTGAACACGAGCGTGAACAATGCCGATCTTGCCACGCAAGCCATATCGACATTGACGCAGAACTTCACAGCCAGGAGCTAACCGTACTTTCGCGCAAAGGTGCGGGGAAGGGATTTTATATTCTTCCTGACGGGAACCTGGATGCGATAGAAGTTCGAATCTATGAACCCGATCTTGATCATATACTTCCGATGCTCCATGCCATGCTGAATATCGTCGAGCCGGATGCGGAACAGAAATCGACATGCTGTAGTTCGGAAGAGTCTATAACTAACGCCTCTATTAAGCCCAAAGACAAGAACGACTCTGATGTGACACATGTGCCTATTGAGCATCAGGCATGGAAATGGATTGACGAAAAACTATCTGCAATCGGGGATCGTTACGGCGATTTTGTTACGCTGATTTTCAAAATTACGATACTAGCCGTTGCTATTGCGTTTGTTGCAGCAAAAATAACGGACGAATGGTGGATTCTAACGATTGTGATTGGCATATGCAGCGTTCCATGGATACTGGCGGCTCTAGCGATTATTCCACAATTCATTCTTGCTCCGTACTACTGTACGTTTGATTACCTGTGGCGACATGGTATTGATCGAGGAGCCAGCCGTACCATTGCGTTTTTTGTGGAAGTAGGTGCAGCCGCCACGGTCATTCTGATCATTACCATGGGCGACGGGTAGAAAACGTCGGTGTGTCAAATCTAAAAGTTATATCCTGCTTCGCCAGCAAAGAACGCCGCTGACTAAAAACAAAAGACCTCCGCGAATCTACACGGCAATCAGTTCAACAGCCATCGCACAACAGGCTAAATCCCCAGCCCCTACCCCCCCCGCCTCGGAGTCCGCCTCATGGTCCTGTCCTCGCAACGAACGCGTCTGGGTCCGACCCACATGGCCTCGTCCAAGGCGCTGCATCGCGGCCGACACATGCGGCCGTGGATCGTCATGGCCGTCGCGGCGATCTGCGTTGTCGGCGGCTATCGCTTCTTCGTCTCGGCCGAAGCCGGGCCGAAACTCGCCTCGGCCGAGCCGGCCCAGACCGCCTTCTCGCCGGCCAGCCCCAGCGTCACACCCCGATTCGCCACCGGCTCGGACGTCCCGGCGCCAGCGCCGAAACCAGCCGTCGCGCCGTCGATCACCTTCGGCCAGGACCCTCTCGACGCGCCGGCCGCGACCCCGACCTCGTCCTCAGCCGCCGCGGGAACCACCCTGGCCGCGGTCACCACACCGGCCGGGCCTACCTACGCGGCGCCCGGTTCAACCCCGGCCCCGGCCGTCATGCCCTCCTCGCCCTCGGCTCCCGTCATGAGCATGCCCACCACGGTGCCCTCCTCGTCACCAAACTCCGAGGCCTACCGCCAGGGCATGCGCCAGATCGAACAGGGCCAGGCCGTGCAGGGACGCGAGACGCTCAGCCGCCTGCTCTTCGCCGCCAATCCCCCGCTCGACGCCCGCGACGCTCAGACCGTTCGCGACACGCTCAACAGCGTGAACAAGGACCTGGTCTTCTCCTCCAAGTTCGCCCCGGGCGACCCGATCGCCGAGCTATACGTCATCCAGCCCGGCGACGTGCTGGCCCGCCTGGCGCCCAAATACCAGATCACCTACCAGCTGCTCCTGCGGATCAACAAGGTCGACCCGCACCGCATGTTCGTCGGCCAGAAGATCAAGATGATCCGCGGGCCGATCCACGCCATCGTCCACAAGCACGACTTCCGCATCGACCTCTACGCCTACAACCCAGCCGGCCAGCGCGTCTTTGTCGCCAGCTACCCGGTGGGCCTGGGCAAGGAGGACTCGACGCCCATCGGCTCCTGGCGGATCAAGCCAGGCGGCAAGCTCTCCGACCCCGGCTGGACCGACCCCAACAGCCACCGCTACTACCCCCCCGACGACCCGGCCAATCCCATCGGCGAGTACTGGCTCGCCCTCGAGGGCACCGACGATCGCACCCGCGACAAGACCGGCTTCGGCCTGCATGGCACGATCGACCCGACCTCCATCGGCAGGCAGATGTCCCTGGGTTGCGTCCGCATGCTGCCGGACGACATCGAACGGGTCTGGGAGCTGCTCGTCGACGGCCAGAGCACCGTCGAGATCCGGCCGTAGCACACGCGGGCGATGGATCCCCTGCATCAACTTGACCCGGGCACGGATCGCCCGGGTTTTTCATGCGCGGACCGAAGCCGCCGTCGCCGTGGTAAGATCATGTATTGGACCTGTTTTCATGGTGGTTCCACGGAGCTGTGACTCGCCCAGATGCCCTCAGCCATCCTCCCCGAGCTTGAGACCTTCGGCCCGGATCGTTGTCAGACCCTGACCTACGAGCAGGCCGACGCCTACACCCAGAAGCTGGCCAAGACTCACTACGAGAACTTCACCGTCGTCTCCTGGCTGCTGCCCAAGCGTCTGCGCGACGACTTCCGGCACGTCTACGCCTTCTGCCGCTGGGCCGACGACCTCGGCGACGAGACCGGCGACACGGCCGAGAGCCTGCGCCTGCTGGACTGGTGGAAGCACGAGATCGACCTCTGCTACGCCGGCACGCCGCGCCACCCCGTCTTCGTGGCCCTGCGGCCAACGATCGAGAAGCACGACCTGCCCCGCAAGCCCTTCGACGACTTGGTCGACGCCTTCGTGCAGGACCAGACCGTCTTCCGCTACGCCAGTTGGGACCAGGTGCTGGACTACTGCACGCGCAGCGCCAACCCCGTGGGCCGACTGGTGCTCTACCTCTGCGGCTACCGCGACGGCCAGCGCCAGCAGCTCTCCGACGCCACCTGCACCGCCCTGCAACTGGCCAACTTCTGGCAGGACGTCCGGCGGGACATCATCGAGCGCGACCGCGTCTACGTCCCACGCGACGTGGCGGCTGTATGCGGCCTGGACGTCGAGCTGATGGTCAAGGCCGTGCACGCCGACATCGAGCGCGGCCCGGGCTGCGGCTGCGGCGGGTCATCCTGCCGAACCGCCCCGGCGGGCATCCGCGGCATCCTCCCCGCCTACCGCACCACGCTCCAGAGCCTCGTCGGGCGCACCTGGCCCCTCTTCGAGCGCGGCCGGGGACTCTGGCCGATGCTCGCCCCCGACATCCGACTCGACATCGAGCTCTTCACCCTCGGCGGGGAATCGATCCTCCGCATGATCGAGAAGCTCGACTACGACACGCTGACCCGGCGTCCCTCGCTGACCAAGCCCGACAAGCTCAGCCTGATGTTCCGCGCGATCTGGGGCAAGTTCACGAACTGGCGGACGGGCCGATCGGGGGACGCGGCGTGAGCGAGCAAGGCGTGACAACGTTGACTGCCATCCCATCTGCCGGGGATTCCGGCAGCGGAACAACGGGCTGGAAGGTCAACCTCAGCCCCGCGTCGGTCGCGGCCTCCCACGCCTATTGCCGCGAGCTGACGCGCCGCTGTGCAAGGAATTTCTACTACGGCCTGCGCCTGACGCCCCCCGCCCAGCGGTCGGCCATGTTCGCCATCTACGCCTGGATGCGCGGGGCCGACGACATCGCCGACCGCCCCGGCGACATGGGCGAAAAGCAGCGTGAACTGGCCGATTTCCAGACCCTCACCCACGCCCTGCACCAGGGCCGCCACGTCGGCGACGAACCCCTGGGCAGACTCGCCCAACAGGAACTCTGGCCCGCCATCGCTGACACCTTCCATGGCTACACGCTGCCGGTCGACACGCTCGACGACATGATCGCGGGGCAATTGCTCGACCAGGTCAAGACGCGCTACGCCAACTTCGACGAGCTCTACGACTACTGCTACAAGGTCGCCTCCACCGTCGGCCTGACCTGCGTGCGACTCTGGGGCTTCGAGGGCGAGGACGACACCCTCCGCCTGGCCGAGCAGCGCGGCGTGGGCCTGCAACTGACCAACATCCTGCGCGACCTGGTCGAGGACGCCCGCCGCGATCGCATCTACCTCCCGCACGATGAGCTGACCCGCTTCGGCCTCGACGAGGCAACCTTCCTGCAGATGGTCCTGCACAACCGCCCCGACGAGCGATTGGACAGCCTCATCGCCTTCCAGATCCGCCGCGCCCAGGCCTATTACCAACTCTCGTCCGAGCTCGAGTCGCACCTCACGCCCGCCTGCCGGTCCACGAGCTGGGCCCTGATGAAGATCTACCACGGCCTGCTCGAGAAGATCGCCGCCGATCCGCGGGGCATGCTCCGCCGGCGGATCCGTCTGAGCAGCCTGCACAAGGTCGGCATCGCCGTCGCCGCGGTGCTGCGGTCCTACGAGGACGCCGTGCCCAAGCGCCATGCTCCGGCGCGTCCTGCCCGCCCGTATCATCGATCGGG
>JADZCW010000167.1 GCA_020851395.1 Phycisphaeraceae bacterium | reverse complement strand
GCTGCTGCTGCAGACGTCGATCCTGACGTTCTTCGCGTTCATCGGGTTTGAAGACTTGCTGAATGTGTCGGAGGAGGTGAAGAACCCGCGGCGGACGTTCCCGCTGGCGATGGTGATCGCGCTGTGCACGGTGACGGTGATCTACATGCTCGTGAGCCTGGTGGCGGTGTCGGTGGTGCCGGTCGGGGAGCTGGCGTCGTCGCAGGGGCCGCTGCTGGAGGTGGTCAAGCGCGCGGCGCCGTGGTGCCCGCTGGGGCTGTTCGCGGCGGTGGCGATGTTCGCGGTGGCGAACACGGCGCTCTTGAACTTCATCATGGGGTCGCGGCTGGCGTATGGGATGGCGAGGCAGGGGCTCTTGCCGGCATTCCTGGGGGCGGTGCATCCGAAGCGTCAGACGCCGCATCGGTCGATCGGGGTGCTGCTGGTGATCGCGATGGCGCTGGCGCTGCCGGGGAACATCAAGGCATTGGCGGGGGCGACGTCGCTGCTCTTGATGACGGCGTTCGTGGTGGTCAATGGGTCGTTGTTTGTTTTGCAGCGGAGGGTGGATGAAGCGCGCGGTGGGTTTGAGGTGCCGTGGTTCGTGCCGGTCGGGGGCGTGCTGGTGTGCGGGGGGCTGATCGGGAACACGCTGGTGGCGGGGGCGCGCGACGCGTGGGAGGCGGGGGCGTGGGGGCCGGTGGCGTCGCCGCTGATCGCGGGGGGATTGATGGCGGGGATCCTGGTGCTGTACGCGATCCAGCGGCCGCGGGCGGGTGAGATCGCGGATTAGCGTGACGTCAGGTTATGCGTCTTGCTGGATCGTCTGGGCCGTTTGGACGTCGGCCTGATCGCTGTGGCAGGCGGCCTTGTGGCCGGTGGTCGCTCCGACTCTTTCGCGGGTCTTGGTGGCGAGGCGGTGGACCTCGGCGGGGGAGAGGACGCCGCGCTGGCGGAGGATCTCCTGCTGCTCGATCGTCAGGGCGGCGGTGACCTTGGGTTTGTCCCAGGCCACGGCGGGGTCCTTGCCGCTGGCGAATTCCTGGATCTCCTTGCTGATGCGGACGGAGCACCAATCGTGGCCGCACATGGCGCAGAAGTCGGTGTCGACGTCGAGGTCTTCGTCGTGGTAGGCGCGGGCGGTGTCGGGGTCGAAGGAGAGGTCGAAGTGCTTCTGCCAGTTGAGCGCGGCGCGGGCCTTGGTCAGTTCGTCGTCGCGCTGGCGGGCCCCCGGAATACCTAATGCAACATCCGCGGCGTGGGCGGCGATCTTGTAGGCGATGCAGCCCTGCTTGACGTCGTCCTTCTTGGGTAAGCCAAGGTGCTCCTTGGGGGTGACGTAGCAGAGCATGGCGGCGCCGTGGTAGGCGGCGGCGGTGGCGCCGATGCAGCTGGGGATGTGGTCGTAGCCGGGGACGATGTCGGTGACCAGGGGGCCCAGGACGTAGAAGGGAGCGCCGTGGCAGATTTGGCGCTGGAGCTTCATGTTGAATTCGATCTGGTCGAAGGGGACGTGGCCGGGGCCTTCGATCATGACCTGGACGCCTTTGCGCCAGGCGCGCTCGGTGAGTTCTCCGAGTGTGCAGAGCTCGGCGAGCTGGGCGCGGTCGGTGGCGTCGGCCAGGCCGCCGGGGCGGAGGCCGTCGCCGATGCTGAAGGTGACGTCGTACTCATGTAGGACGTCGCAGATGGCCTCCCAGTGGGTGTACATGGGGTTCTGCTGCTTGTGGATGAGCATCCACTTGGCCAGCAGCGAGCCGCCGCGGGAGACGATGCCGATCAGGCGGTCTTTGACGAGTTCGAGGTGCTCGCGCAGGACGCCGGCGTGGATAGTGAAGTAGTCCACGCCCTGGCGGGCCTGGTGGCGGAGGGATTCGAGGATGACGTCGATGGAGAGGTCTTCGAGGCGGCGGCCGATGATCATGGAGTAGATCGGGACGGTGCCGATGGGGACCTGGCTGGCGCGGACAATGGCGTCGCGGCATTCGTCGAGGTTGCCGCCGGTCGAGAGGTCCATGACGGTGTCGGCGCCCCACTTCTCGGCCCAGCGGAGCTTCTCGACTTCGCCGGCGGTGTCGGAGGAGATGGGGGAGGCGCCCATGTTGGCGTTGATCTTGGTAAGGCTGGCGCGGCCGATGGCCATGGGGTTGAGCTGGTAACCTAGGTGAACCTTGTTGGCGGGGATGACCATTCGGCCGGCGGCGATCTCGTCGCGGACCTGCTCGGGGGTGAGGTGGGGTTCACGCTCGGCGACGCGCTTCATCTGCGGGGTGATCACGCCGAGGCGCGCGGACTCGAGCTGGGTGACGGGGGTGAAGCCCTCGGGGTAGATGACGGAGCGCTTCGAGCCGTCGGACTGGGTGAAGGTGATGGAGGTGAGTTCTGACGAGCCGCGCGCGTGAGCAAGCGGTTTCGCCAGGACCGCTCCCTCACGGTCGCGGCTCGTGGAGGCGTATTCGGTGGTGCTCCAGCCGTGGGGGAGGAAGTCCCAGGCGGTTTTGTCGCTAGTGGCGGGGGAGCCAGGGGTGTCGGGGGAGCTGTAGGTCAGCGCGCCGCGAACACCGGGGGCCACCTTCCGGGGGTTGGCGAAGGAGCCGGGGTTGGTGGTGGCTTCGTAGACGCCGCCGCCGAGGGGCGGGAGGTGGTAAGTCGTGGTGGTCATGGCCGCGTGTCCTTTGGCGTGAGCGTGCAAAGGGCTGGACACGGGCGAAAGGGGAGCGTGGTTCGCCTCCCTACGCCGGTGCGAGCCGGATCAGGTTCCAAGGGTTTTTCTCAGCCCCCCGGAAGTTAATTCCGGTGCACGGGGCACCCCTGGCGAACTAGGGGAGTGTAGGGGGGGCGAGGGGGCGGGGCAAGGTCAGGGCTTGCGCAGGGGCAGCCAGGCCAGGACGTTCTGGATCATCTTGTCCCAGTAGGCCCAGTCGTGCAGGCCGGGGCCGTCTTCGTAGGTGAGCGTCAGGCTGAGTTTGCGCAGATGGTCGCGGAACTTGAGGTTGTCCTGGTAGAGGAAGTCCTCGGTGCCGCAGCACTGGTAGAGCAGGGGGCGTTGGTCGGAGGGCAGGGCGGCGAGTTTGTCGGCGAGGTGGAAGAGATCGTTGGGCGAGCCGGCGATCTGGTCGAAGGAGCCGAAGACGGCCTGGAACTCGGCGACGCGGTCGGTGGTGATCTCGCGGACGACGCGGACGGCGTCGACGGCGCCCGAGAGGGAGGCGGCGGCGGCGAAGCGGTGAGGGAAGGTCATGGCGACCTTCATCGCGCCGTAGCCGCCCATGGAGAGGCCGGCAACGAAGTTGTCCTCGCGTTGGTCGGAGATGGGAAAAAGGTCCTGCACGATGGCGGGCAGTTCCTCGCTGACGAACTTGAAATAGGGCAGACCGAGCATCATGTCCGTGTAGTAGCTGCGAGCGACGGCGGGCATGACGACGGCCAGGCCGCGCTCGGTGGCGTAGCGTTCGATGCTGGTGCGACGGAGCCAGATGGTGTGGTCGTCGGACAGGCCGTGCAGGAGGTAGAGGACGGGTCGCTTGGCGCCGGGGCCGCGGGAGGTCTCGGTCATGCCGATCTGAGCACCGCTGGCGGCGCGCGGCAGGACGACGTACATCGAGCAGCTCAGGCGCAGGGTGTCGGAGAAGAAGTGGCAGTCGATCAGGGGCATGGGAGTGGGGGTTGGGGGTTAGGGGTTGGGGAGGAGGGGGGAAGCATTACAGCTCGGCCATGATCTTGCGGAGGCCCTTGATGCAGCCGTCGGCGGCGGTCATGGAGTCGACGTTGGGGTTCTCGTGCTCGACGATGAACCACTTGGTCTTGCCGACGGTGGCGCAGAGGGGAAGGAGAGTTTTCCAGGGGACGTCGCCCTGGCCGAGGATGGCGTCCTGGCCGGTGGCGAGGGTGTGGTCCTTGAGGTGGACGGTCAGGGCGCGGCCGGGGTAGCGTTGGATGAAGGGGGCGGCCTCGACCTTGGCGTGCAGGGCGTTGCCGGTGTCGAACTGCATGATGACGCGGGGGCTGGTCTGGCCGAAGAAGACATCCCAGGGGAGCTGTCCCTCGAGGGGGGTGAACTCGGTGTGGTGGTTGTGGTAGCCGGTATAGAAGCCCTGGGGCTCGAGGCGCTGGGAGATGCCGCTAAAGAGGTTGGCGACGGCGGACCAGTCGGCGATGGACTTGGTCTGCTCGGCGGAGAGGCCCGGGACGATGAGGTAGGGGTTGGCCAGGGTGCGGTTGAAGTCGACGGTGGCCTGGAACTTGTCACCCATGAGGGTCGACAGGCCGGTGTGGGTGCCGCAGCATTTGAGGCCCAGGTCGTCGAGCATTTTCTTGAGGTCGGTGGCGGTGTAGTTGTAGTAGCCGGCGAACTCGACGCCCTCGTAGCCCATGGCGGCGAGTCGCTTGAGCACCCCCGGGAGGTCCTTGGCGCAGGCGTCGCGGACGGAGTAAAGCTGGATCCCGACGGGCATGGAAAGCATGGGGGGGCTCACTTTCTGGACAAGGCGACGGATGGATGGCCGGGGAGGGAGCCGCAAGAGGGCGGCGGCCTTGGGCCGGCGGGTGAACAGGCCATTAAGATAGGGACATGCTTGACCCGACCGCAAATCCTGGGGATCGAAGGATCACCGCGATCGAGCCGGTGGAAAGCCGGGAGGGCGAGGGGGTGGTGAGCGTGGCGGTGCGGGTGGGAAGGCGGCGGGTGGCGACGTTGGCGGTGAAGCTGGCGGCGGAGCTGGGGCTGAGGGTGGGGCAGGTGTGGGACGACGCGCTGGCGGAGCGGGTGGCGGGGGCGAGGGTCAGCGAGCGGGCGTTCAAGGCGGCGATGAAGATGCTCAACCGGCGGGCGGCGAGCCGGCGTCAGGTGGAATTGAAGCTGCAAAAGGCGGGGTTCGAGAGGCCGGTGATCGCGGCGGCGCTCGAGCGGCTTGAGCGGATCGGGGCGGTGGATGATCTGACGATGGGGCGGGAGTTGGTCAGACAGATCTTGGCGAGGAAGCCGGCGGGGGTGCGGCTGCTGGGGGTGAAGCTGGGGCAGAAGGGGTTGAGCAGGAAGGTGGTTGACCAGGTGCTCGGGGAGCTGGCTCCTTCGGATGAGGATGCGTTGGCGGCGGCGATGAAATTGGCGCGGGCGCGGCTGCCGCGGTTGGCGGGGCTGGAGCCGGCAGTGAGGAAGCGGAGGCTGTGGGGGCTGTTGGCGAGGCGGGGGTTTGAGTCGGAGGTGATTGAGAGGGCGATGCGGCGGGTGGGGAGTGACGAGGACGGGGAGTAGACCGGAGCGTTACAATCTCGGGCATGGTCAAGATGACGGGTCCATGGAAGATGGCGGTGGCGATGCTCGCGTGCCTGGCGGTGGCTGGGTGCGTGGAGCGGACGATCAGCATCACGAGCGAGCCGGTCGGGGCGCTGGTCTACCTCAACGACGAGGAGGTGGGACGGACGCCCGTGCGCGTGCCGTTCCAGTTCTATGGGGTGTACGACGTGCGGCTGGAGAAGGAGGGGTACGCGCCGCTGTGGGTCGAACAGCGGGCGAAGATACCGTGGTGGGAGGCGATCGGGCCGGATCTGGTGGCGGAGATGGTGCCCAACGCCAAGTCGGAGGTGGCGTGGCATTTCACGATGACGCCGCTGCCGATGGAGGACGGGGTCAACGCGACGGATGTCGACGCGCTGCTCGAGCGGGCGCGGGCGATGGGTCAGCAGACGGCGGGGATCCAGGGGCCGACGACGCGGCCGGCGGGGGATGCGGAGCGGGAGGCGAAGACGGCGCCGGGGCGGTGAGGGCTTATTGGGGTAGGGGATGCTGCTCGATTAGATAGTCTTGGACGACCTGGCCATTGATCAGGTGCTCCTGGATGATGCGCTCCAGTACCAGGGGGTCGCACTGTCGATACCATGCGCCCTCGGGGTAGACGACGGCGATGGGGCCGCCCTTGCAGATGCGAAGACAGTTGGCTTTGGTACGGTAGATGCCGCCCTGTTCGGAGAGGCCGAGCTCTTTGAGGCGGCGTTTGAGGTATTCCCAGGCGGCGATGGACTGGGCCTTGTCGCAACAGTCGGGGATGGTCTGGTCGCAGCAGAGGAAGATGTGGCGGCGGATGACGGGGACGCCGACGGCTTGGGCGGCCTGGCGCTGGAAGTTGTGGAGGTCGGGGATGGGTTGGGCCATGGGAAAAGAGTAGGCGCGGAAGTTGGGGCGGGACAAGGGCTACTATTTGAGTATGAATGGCGCATCAACAACCCGACCGAGCATCGAGGCGGTTCCGCGACCCAAGCACCTGGATTTAGCGAAAAACAAGGGGTTGACGGTGACGTGGGAGGACGGGCGGGTGAGTTTTTACCCGATCGCGTACCTGCGCAAGTGGTCGCCGTCGGCTGACGCGAAGGAGCTGCGCGAGTCGATGGCGAGCAATCCGTTGACGGTGCTGCCCGTTAGCGATGTAGGGGATGGACGTCCGCTGACGGCGGTGGGGGCGGAACTGGTGGGGCAGTACGCGCTGCGGATCACGTTCTCCGATGGGCACGACACGGGAATCTACAGTTGGGCGTACTTGCGCCAGATCGACCCGAACCGTCCGGCGGAGACCGCGGGGCCGGCGGGTGAGTCCGCGGGGGGCGCACTATAAGCCGGTGCGATGAAGCAAAGGAATCGCTCAACTTTCTCATCTTTTTTTAACACAAAGGTGTCCTTGGGAATTACGGTTGTTTTTATGATGAGACCCTTTACCGGGTCAGGAAACGGAACGCCGGGGCGTTCGAGGTGCAGTTAACCACCGGTGCATCCATGAAAGCCAAGCGAAAGGATCCGCTGAGTGTGTCGTTGGGCTCGATCCTGATCGTGGAGGATGAGGCGGACCTGCGGGACCTCTTGCACTACAACCTGACGCGCGAGGGGTTCGAGGTGCGGAGCGTGGCGTCGGGGGAGGAGGCGCTGCATCGGGTCAAGGGTGAGCCGCCGGACCTGGTGCTGCTGGACGTGATGCTTCCGGAGCTCGACGGGATGGAGGTCTGCCGGCTGATGCGGCGGATGCCGGCGATGGGCTCGGTGCCGATCATCATGCTCACGGCCAAGGGGGAGGAGGCCGACGTGGTGCGGGGGCTGGAGCTGGGGGCGGACGATTACGTGGTCAAGCCGTTCCGGGTGCGTGAGCTGTTGGCGCGGATCAAGGCGAACCTTCGGCGGCCGGCGCCGGCGGTGACGGTGGCTGCGGTCGCGACGGGGTCGGACAACGGGGGGGAGTACGATCCGGGTCAGGAGGTCATTGACCGGGGGGCGATCGTGATCGACCAGCCCAAGCACGAGGTGCGGGTGGAAGGCCGGCCGGTGACGCTGACGGCGACGGAGTTCCGGCTGCT
>JADZCW010000166.1 GCA_020851395.1 Phycisphaeraceae bacterium | reverse complement strand
CGCGCCTCTGGGTGCATGTCCGCGATTTCAGCGTCCGCGTGCTGCGCGTCCGGGTGCGCGTCTACGACCACCAGGGCAAGCTTGTCGACGAGATGGCCCGCTCGCTCGGCGACAGCCAGGCCGGCCGGTGGTGGTGGGAACCTCACCTGCCTCGGCTGGGCTGGTACCTGCTCGAACTGGGCCTGATCGACGACCAGAAGCCCGAGGAAGATCCGACCTCGATGGAGACCGTTTACGGCTCGCTGCTGTGGCTAGGCCCGCCGCGCGCCGGGAGCGAGTCGTCGGTCAAGCTCGTCCTCGACGCCCAGGGCCGGCCCAACGACGAGGTGGACCTGCTGCCGCAGTTCATGGAGCAGCTCGGGGCGACCGGCGCGGTCGTCAGCTGCTGGCAGCCGCAGACCACGATGGACAACCTCGACCAGCAGGCCGCGTGGCTGGATCAACTGCTGGGTCGGATGACCAGCCGCGGCCAGGAAGTAACCCTGAGCTTCAACCCGCTGCCGATGGCGCTGGCGCATCAGATCAACGTCGACCTGGCCAGCCCGCTGTGGATGTTCAGCCGGCCGGCCGAGGGATGGATGCCCTACGTCCAGCCGCTGCTCATGCAGCAGGGCCAGCGCATCCGCCGGTGGCAGCTCGGCCTGCCCGGCAAGGGCAACCTCGCCGGGGCGGACGAACTGCCGCAGTTGATCCAGACCGCCCTGGCCACCATGCGCCAGCTCGCGCCCGGCCCGGAGCTGATCCTGCCCTGGGGCCTGACCTACGCCGCACCCGACCAGGCCCTGGACGACGTCGGCTACGCCATCAACATCCCGACCGCCTTCCTGCCGCGCTTCCTGCCCGACGCAATGGCCCCCTGGTCGCACACCGACCCGCCCACCGACGCCACGCTCTACCTGACCCGGCTCTCCGCCGGTCAATTCTCCCACGACCGCCGCATCGACGACCTGGCCCGACGGATGGTCTATGCCTGGCGCTCCGAGCCCTCCCGAGTGGCCCTGCGAGCGCCCTGGACCGTCTCGAACGACCGGCAGGTGCAGCTCCTGCCCGACCCGGTCGCCGGCGTCTTCGCCACCGTCGGCCAGCTCCTGGCTGGCCGCAAGTACATCCAGAACCTGCCCCTGGGCGACGGCATCGAGGCCCAGATCTTCCACGGCCCGCGCGGCGGCATGCTCGTGGCCTGGAACGAGTCGGCCGAGCCCAAGGACGCCGTCATCCGCACCTACCTCGGCGAGAACGTCACCGTCACCGACGTCTTCGGCAACACGTTCAGCCCCCCCACCGTCGACGGTCAGCAGGTCGTGACCCTCACCCACTCGCCCCTGTTCATCGAGGGCATCGCCACCGAGCTGGCCATCTTCCGCGCCTCGTTCCGCCTCGATCCGTCGCAGATCCCCTCGACCCAGGAACCGCACCAGCACGCCATCCACCTCTACAACCCCTGGCCGCGCACCATCAGCGGGCAGATGCTCATCACCGACCCCCGGAGCTGGCAGATCGAGCCCCGCCGCACCACCTTCTCCATCCCCTCGGGACAGAGCGTGACGATCCCGCTGTGGCTGTCCTTCCCCGTCTCCGAGGTCGGCGGGCAGCAGACCCTCCGCGCCCGCTTCGACTTCGTGGCCGACAGGCCCTACGCCATCGAGATGACCACCAACGTCGAGCTGGGCCTGTCCTACCTCGACTGGGAGGCCCACCTCACAATCGAAGAAGGACCCAACGGCCGCGTCGACCTGCTGGTCACGCAGGTCGTTCGCAACAAGGGGACCCAACCGCTGAATCTCTTCGCCTTCGCCCAACTGGCCGAGTTCTCCCGCCAGGAGCAGGTCATCTCGCAGCTCCAGCCGGGCCAGTCGCTGATGCGCATCTTCCGCTTCACCGACGTCGGGCCGCACATGCAGGACCAGTCCATCCGCGTGGGCATCCGCGAGGACGGCGGACCGGCGGCGCTCAACAAAGTGCTGCGGCTGTATTAGGCGCGATACCCGAAGATCAAGTAGGGCACGCATCCTGCGTGCCGTAGCAGGTTTCTCCATTGGGTCATCGGCACTCAGGATGCGTGCCCTACGAGAATCAGGCCGTATTGAGGGGGGGTGAAGGATCAGGGATTGGGGGTCGGCGGGTTGCCGCCGGTCAGGCGGATCACCTCGTCGAGATCCTTGTCGCCGCGCCCGGAGAGGCAGATCACCACCGCCTGGTCGGCCGGCATCTTCGCCGCCAACTCCAGGGCCTTGCACACGGCATGGCTCGATTCGAGCGCGGGGATGATGCCCTCGTGACGCGTGAGCTTAAAGAAGGCGTCCAGGGCCTGCTGATCCGTGACGTTGGTGTAGCTGACCCGCCCGCTCTTGTGCCAGTAAGCGTGCTCGGGCCCGACGCCGGGGTAGTCCAGCCCCGCCGAGATCGAGTGCACCAGCGCCGTCTGGCCGTCGTCGTCCTGCAGCACGAACGACCGCGTGCCGTGCAGCACGCCGGGCTGGCCGAAGCAGAGCGTCGAGGCGTGATCCCCCGGAGCGTTGCCGCGTCCGCCGGCCTCGACGCCGACCAGCCGCACCGAGGCGTCCTCCACAAACGGGTGGAACATCCCCGCCGCGTTCGACCCGCCGCCGACGCACGCCACCACCACGTCCGGCAGCCGTCCGAGTTGCTCCTGGCACTGCGCCCGACACTCGCGGCCGATCACCGATTGAAAATCGCGCACGATCATCGGGAATGGATGCGGCCCGACGACCGAGCCGATGATGTAATGCGTCTGCTCGCTGCTCTCCATCCAGTCACGCATCGCCGCATTCGTCGCGTCCTTGAGCGTGCGCGAGCCGGACTCGACCGGCACCACCCGCGCGCCCAGCAGACCCATGCGGAGCACGTTGGGCCGCTGGCGACGCATGTCCTCCACGCCCATGAACACGTCGCAGCTCAAGCCCAGCACCGCCGCCGCCGTCGCCGTCGCCACGCCGTGCTGCCCCGCCCCGGTCTCGGCGATCACGCGTCTCTTGCCCATCCGCAGCGTCAGGAGCCCCTGCCCCAGCGCGTTGTTGATCTTGTGGGCCCCGGTGTGCGCCACGTCCTCGCGTTTGAGATAGATCTTCGCTCCGCCGATCGCCTTCGTGAGCCGGCTGGCGAAGTACAACGGCGTCGGCCGACTGACGTAGTTCTTCAGAAGATCGCTGAGCTGCTTGGCGAACGCCGGATCAGCCTTGGCGCTCTCATACGCGTGCTTGAGCTGATCGACCGCGGCGTAGAGCGTCTCGGGGACGTAGACACCGCCGAAGTCGCCGAAATAGCCCGCGGCGTTGGGCACGGAAGCCGTGGTGGGCGTGGACATGAGACTAAGTGTAGAAGCCCGCGGATGCCCCGTCGAGCCCCCCAGAAGGCATCCATGAAGACTGCTTGGTTTACGCCGCCCGGGCAAAGTCCGGCACGCTGTGGACCGCGTTCTCAAACGCCATGCCGAAGCTCGGCCCCTGCCCCGAGACATCCACCCTCACGACCCGCGCGACCACGAACTTCTCACCCGACATCAGCACCTGCCCCGGCTGGGCCAGTCCCAGACGGACCTCCTGGCCGATCTCCAGCGGGCAGCGACCCGCCAGCCGGATCAGCGCCCCGGCCGTCGAAAGGTTCTTCGTCCAGCCCAGGTGATAGCGCCCCGTGACGGGGTCCTGGAGCTTGAGCGTTCGCACGATCGGCCAACGCTGCCTGGCTCTCCGCTCCCCCGCGCTGACTTGGTCTGGCGTCATGGCTGTGTCCCCTTGGGTTACACCGCCACTATCGACGCACCTAACCCATGGCTTTACTATCCGACCCGATAACTTCCCCGCCCACCGCAAACTATCATGCCCCCTGAACCCCCCGCCCCCAATGGCAATCTCCTGGAACCCGGCATGGAAGTCTTCCGCTCGATCATCACCGTCAACCTCAATACCGCCATCGACCGCGTGCTGGAGGTCCCCGGCCTGGCCCTGGGGGCCCACCTCGCGGGCAAGCGACTGAGCCGTTACCCCGCCGGCAAGGGCATCAATGTCACCCGCGCCCTGGCCACCCTCGGCCGGGCCAGCGTCGCCACCGGCTTCGTCGGCGAGGCTGAGCTCCAGGATTTTGAGGAGTTCCTCGACGAGACCAGTCACCGAAAAGCCATCTGCCAGCTCCTGTCCGTCCGCGGCCGGACGCGCGAGAACATCACCCTGATCGACCCCCAGGCCCACACCGACATCCACGTCCGCGAGGAGGGCTTCGAGGTCACCCGCCGCGATCTGGTCCGCATGCGATCGAAGATCGGCCTGCTCGCTCGCCCCGGCACGCTCGTGATCTTCAGCGGCTCGATCCCCCAGGGCATGACGGCCGAGGACTTGCGCCCGCTGATCCACGCGGCCTCGGCCGGCGGTGCCGCCCTGGCCCTGGACCTCGGCGGAGAACTGGCCCGAGAAACCGTCAAAGAACTGTCCGCCCCGACCTCCGCCTCGCCGCCGCAGGGATCCTGGATGATCAAGCCCAACGCCCAGGAGCTCGTCGAGATGCTCGGCGTGCCGGCGACCAACGACCGACAACAGCTACTTGGTCTGGCTGAAAAACTGCTCGACCGCGTGACCTGGGTGGCCCTGACGCTTGGGGCCGAGGGAGCCATGTTGATCGGCCGCGAGGGCGTCTGGTCCGGCCGGCTTTCCATCCCCGCCGAGGACGGTGAGGCTGCGCTGCACACCGTCGGTTGCGGGGACTGCATGCTCGCCGGCCTGGTCGACGCCGCGTCCACCGGCGCCGAGCCCGCCGACATGCTCCGCCGCGGCCTGGCCTGCGCCACCGCCAACACGCTCCTGCCCGGGGCGGCCACCTTCGACCTCAACCAAGTCCAGAAACTTGAGCCCTTGGCCCAGATCGAGAAGCTGCGTTGACCCACCCGCCGTCATGACGACGTACCCGGTCAGGTTTATCACAATTACCTCTCTTTACAGAGTCCACGAGCTGATTTGACAGTCTGCCCCATCCGCGACAAAAAGCCTTGCCTTACCGGCCCAAGGGTTCTACCGTTCTGCACATCTGGCCGATGACCTATGCCGGAGCCAACGCAAAGAATGTCCGCCAACATCTAGTTGTCCCGATCGAGAAAAGGTCGGCCCCCTCAGCCCCGCCGGCCGCGAATGACGATTCTTGAGACCCAAGTCCATGATCCCCGCACGTGAGTTCCTAGATGTCGTGCTACCCGCCCTGGCCCAGGGAGATGCCGCCGCCGTGGCGGGGCATGTCCTGGCACGGTGGCGGCCCGTCGAGGTCTGCTCCCTGCTGAACCGGGGCGACCTGGACACGCGGCGCGTCGCGGCCATGACCCTGGGCCTGGTCGGCGATCGCACCGTCATTCACTGCCTGGCCAAGGCCCTGCACGATCCGGACCTGACCGTCAACCAAATGGCTGAGCACTCACTCTGGGCCATCTGGTTCCGCTGCGCCCACCCGGCCGCCCACGAGCCCTTCCGACGCGGCGTGGCCCTGCTCAGCGACGAGGCGTACAGCGAGGCCATCGGCCACTTCGAGCAGGCCTACGACCGCGATCCGGAGTTCGCCGAGGCCTACAACCAATGCGCCATCGCCCACTTCTTCCTTGACCAGTGGCAGGAGGCGATCGAAGACTGCCGACGGACCCTGCTCCAGGTGCCCATTCACTTCGGCGCTATGGCCAGCATGGGCCACTGCCACGCGCAGCTCGGCGATCTCGACCAGGCCCTGCAGTGCTACCGCAGCGCCCTGACCATCAACCCGCGCATGACCGCCATCCGCGCCGCCGTCGCCCGCATCGAGGCCTGCCCCCAGGCCTGCAAGACCCGCGTCAAGAAATCCCCGCCCCGCCCTGAATCGCCGCCGCGGTCTTAGCCTCCTCCGACAGCACCCGCTCGACCTCGTCCGCCACCCGCTCCATCCCCAGCAACGACGGATCCCTGACCAGTCCCCCCGCGACGCGACGCCTCTCTTGTGGATCGACCAGTTTCTTCATCGCCGCCGCCAACGCCGGCACATTCCGAGGGTCGGCGATCACCTCGTCCACGTCCAGCCAGTCGCTCGACCCGTCGAACGCCGAGCCGATCACCGGCACCCCGCACGCCAGCGACTCGATCACGATGGCGCTGGCCGCGTCGAAGAAGATCGGCGCCACCGTCACGTCCGCCGCCGCCAGCAGCTCCGCCCGCCGGGTCGTCGCGCCGACGATCCGGACGCCCTCCCGCACCCCGCACCGCCCAACCACACGGAGCACGCGATACGACAACGGACCGGCCAGGATCATCGCCGAGTCCGCCCCTTGCGCCCGCAGCATGGCCAGCGCCCGCAGCGCCGGCTCAAGCCCCTGTCGCCCCAGGTCGCGTGCGGCGAACAGGAACAACGTCGTGTCCCCCCCGACGCCCCACGCGGCGCGAAGGCTCTCCCTGACGGCCGCTCGCTCCCGATCGTCCAGCGGCGTCAGGCCCGTGCCCCGCCGGATCACTTCGACGCGATCCTCGGCCACCCGCCCCAGCTCGGCGATCTGCTCCCGCACGTACGTGCTCGCCGCTACACGCCGCCGCACCCCGGCGTCGCGCAATGTCCGCCGTTCGAGCCACAGCAGCACCTGCACCCGCGGCAGCACCCAAGGCTCATGCCGCTCAATCCAGTTGTGCATCGTCAGCGGCCCGCCGTCGCGCAGGCGGGCCAACGCCTCACGCTGCACGCCCGACCAGGGCATCAGCACCATCGCCGGCACCGTCGAGGTCAGCGACAATGAGACATCGAAACTCCCGTTCGCAAGCTGCTCTTTCGCCCACCGGTGGAACCGCCACAGCCGCAGCGCCCCCATCCGCCAGCCATGTCGTCCCCCCCCGCCGGGGATCATCGGCCGCATCGTCACCCCCGCCGGCACGCTCACGTCCGGCGTCACCGTCGCCGCCAGGATCGTCACCGCGTGCCCACGTCCCGCCAGCAGGCCCGTCAGCTCCGCCGCCGCGGCCTCCATGCTCCCCATGCCCGGGTCGTATCGCTCAATCAGGATCGCGATGTTCATGATCCGCCCCAACGCCGGGCCGTCGATCGATCCCGCCCTACATCGCCCGGGGCGACGCCGCCGCCCGGCCGACCAGCGACGCCACCTGCTCATAGACCGTCGCGGCGGAGATCTGCCGCAGGCACTGGTGCTCGCCGGCCGTCTGACGCAGCGGGCACTTGCGCTTCTGACAGGGGCTGCAATAGACCTTGATGCGCACCTGACGCTCGAGGTCATAACCCGTGTCCGTCCAGGCCGGGTCGGTCGGCCCGAACAGCGTGACCACCGGCACCCCCAGCGCCGCCGCCACGTGGCGCGGCCCGGCGTCGTTGCCCACCAGCACGGCCGACCGTCGGATGACGCTCTTGAGCAATCCCCGATCCGCCTCGACGTGCGACAGGTTCACGATCGGTCGCTGGGCCGCGCCGATTACCCTCTCGATGACCTTCTTTTCCTTCGCCGAACCCACCAACGCCACGACCGCGCCCAGCTCGGCCGCGCAGCGATCCGCCAGCTCAGCGTACCGATCCGCCGGCCAGGCCCGCGCCGGCGCGTGCCGGTCGGCCGGGACCATCAGCACCAGCGGCCGGGAATGATCCGTCAGCCCGCCGGCCCTGGCCAGGATCACCTCCGTCGCCGCGTCATCCTCCGGCCGGGTCAAGAGCTCGAGCGTCGGGTCCGGGTCCACAGCCCCCAGATACCGGGCGATCCCCAGGTAGTACTCATGCGTCGGCACCGGCACGAACCCGCCGACCCGCCGCCGGGCCAGCAGGCGATCGGTCAGCAGCGTCGCCCGCCCGTCTCGGGCGTACCCGATCCGCCGCTCGATCCCCGCCATGCGCGTCAGCAGCGCCGTGCGGAAGCTGTTGGGCAGGATCACCGCCGCGTCAAACTTGCCCCCGGCCAACCGACGCGACAACTCAAACAATCCATCACGCAGCCCCGGCCGAACGCTCACCACCCGGTCCACCCACGGGCAGGGGTCCAGCACGCCCCGGCAGTCACGCTTGACCAACGCCGTGATCCGCGACTGCGGGTAGTGGCTGCGCAGCGCCCGCAGCGTCGGCGTGGCCATCACCACGTCGCCCAGCGACGAGGGCATGACCACCAGCAGTCGACGCGGCGGGCCGCCATGGTTCTGTTGCTCGTGCAGATTCAAAGTCATCGAATAACACCCACTGCCCCCCGGAAACACGTCCGAAGGGCCACGCCCGGGAACAGCCTCACAATCCTACCGTCTTGCCTCGTGGTTCGCCGTGGGCCGGCGGGAGCGTCGGCCTACCGCCGCAGCAGCAGCACCGCCACCACCATCAGCTGGACCATCAGCCCCGCCCCCAAGGCCTTGAGGAACGTGCCCGGCTCGCCCGAGCTGAGCGAAAAGCCCACGCTCAGGCAGACCACCGCCACGACCTGCAGCGCCAGGGCCACGATGTGCCGCGGGCCGAAGTCGTCCCCCCGGTCGCGCTGGTGGCGGAGCTCCTGGAGGATCTCCCGCAACGTCGTGGCCACGTCGACCTTCGCCGTCGTCGGCGTCGGTGTCGACTCATCCGGCGCAGCCTGACTCGGCCCGCCCATTGGCAGGCTGCGCGCGGGGGTCGGTGTGGCGGCCACAGGCGGCGCTGCGGTTGGTGGCGTCGGTGCGGCCGGCGCCGGCGCGGGCTCCGCCGGCTCAGCTGCCACAGTCCCCGACGCCTGCTGCATCGCCGCCACCGCCTGGCGGATCTTCGCGTCGCGGGCCTGCTGCTCCTCGAATCGTTCGTGGGCCATCTTCACCCGGTTGACGCTGTCGCGATTCCGGACGTCGGGATGAACCTCCGGCCGGCGCTGCTGAGCGACGATCCGCGCCGCCTCGGTCAGCGACCGGCAGACGAAGTCCGGCTCGACCTTGCTCGAACCCGCCCTCTCGGCATCGGACGCGCCGTCACCCTTGGGGTCCGTCAAGAGGATCGTCCGCGTCCCGGCGGCCGCCCCGGCCTCGATGTCGCGCATCTGGTCCCCGATCGTCCAGCTCTGGCTCAGATCCAGCTCCATCTGCCGGGCCGCCTCGAAGAGCATCCCCGGCTTGGGCTTGCGCCAGGGGTGCTCCTTCTTGTACGCCGGCAGCTTGGCCTCAGGGTGGAACGGGCAGAAGTAATAGCGATCGATCTTCCCGCTGCTGGTGGCCTCGACCAATTCGCTGATCTTCTGATGAACCGACTGGACGTCCTGCTCCGTGTACTTGCCGCGTGCCACGCCGCCCTGATTCGAGATGACCACGATCTTGTAGCCCAGCCCGCGCAGCGACGCGACCGCCGGGGCCGCCCCGCGCAGCAGTTTGACCTGCGCCGGGTCGCCCAGGTCGCCGTCGTTGTCGATCAGGGTGTTGTCACGATCCAGGAAGACTGCCGCGTCCATGGCCGCTCAGAATACCACGCCCACGCGGCCGTGCCCAGAATCTCATGCCCCGGCCAGCCTCGCCCGCACCACTCCCAGCGTCTCGGCCACCGCCCGCTCGAGCTGGTCATTGACCACGAAGGCGTCGTAAACCCCGCACTCCCGCGCCTGGGCCATCTCGGCCTGGGCGCGTGAAAACCGCCTCTGGATCGTCGCCTCGTCCTCACGCCCTCTGCTGCGCAGCCTCTCCAGCAGCGTCTGCGGTGTCGGCGGGAGGATAAAGACCCCCAGCATCGGCTGGCCGGCCAGGTTCTTCTTGACCTGGATCGCCCCCTGCACGTCGATCTCCAGCAGGATCGTCCGCCCCTGGGCGATCGCCCGCTCGACCGGCTCCCGCGGCGTCCCGTAGCAGTTGCCGAACACCTCGGCCGACTCGAGAAAATGACCCGCCTCGCGCCGTCGGTGGAATTCCTCGACACTGACGAACTCGTAGCGCTTGCCCACGGCGTCCTGGTCCGAACTCGGACGCGTGGTCACGGAGATGCTCAGCTCCGCGCCGAGTTGCTCGAGCACCCGCCGGGTGATCGTGCTCTTGCCCACCCCCGACGGGCCGGAGATCACCAGCAGCAGCCCACGCCCCGCCGGCCCGCTCGTCGAAGTGGCCTGGCTCATGGCGCCATCGGCTCCGTCGCGCCACGCGGCTGCGCGGAGGTCACCAGGAAGAGGCTCGCCATCCGCACCGCCAGCCCGTGGGCGACCTGTTTGAGGATCGCGCTGTGCGGCCCATCGGCCACCTCGGAATCGATCTCGATCCCGCGGTTCATCGGCCCGGGATGCATCACCACCGTCCGCTCGCGGGCGAGCTTGATCCGCTGCTTGTTGAGCCCGAAGAATTTCTGGTACTCGCGCAGGCTCGGCAGCGCCTGGCCCTGGATCCGCTCGAACTGGATGCGGAGCATGTTGATCACGTCCACCCCGGGGATCACCTTGTCGAAGTCCGTCGACAGCTCGCAGCCCATCTCCGCGAAGGCCGAGGGCAAGAGCGTCGGCGGGCCGACGAGCACGACCTTGGCCCCGAGTTTTAGGAGCGCATGGATGTTCGACCGCGCCACCCGGCTGTGGGCAATGTCGCCGACGATCGCCACCCGCAGGCCCGAGAGGTCGAAGTCGTCGCGCTCGAAGTGCTTGGCCACCGTGTACGCGTCGAGCAACCCCTGCGTCGGGTGCTCGTGCTGACCGTCGCCGGCGTTGAGGACCGAGCACTGCACCGACCGGGCGAGCTGATGCACCGCGCCGCTGAGGCTGTGCCGGCAGACGATCACGTCCACCCCCATGGCCTCGATGTTGCGCGCCGTGTCGCGGAGCGTCTCGCCCTTGGAGACGCTCGACCCCTTGGCCTCGAAGTTCAGCACATCGGCCGACAGCCGGCTCGCCGCGAGGTGGAAGCTCGTCCGCGTGCGCGTCGAGTCCTCGAAGAAGAGGTTGACCACCACCTTGCCCCGCAGGGCAGGCACCTTCTTGACGCTGCGCGTGCTGATGTCCTCGAACCCCCGCGCGGTCTGGAGCAGGAACCGGATGTCCGCGGCGGACAGATCCTCCAGGCCGAGCAGGTGCTGATGCGTCCAGACGTGTTGGCTTGTCGTTGGCATGCGG
>JADZCW010000165.1 GCA_020851395.1 Phycisphaeraceae bacterium | reverse complement strand
CTGATCGACGGCCTGGACGTCCGCAAGATCTCGACCGACGACCTCCGCCGGCAGATCGGCGTGGTGCTGCAGGAGCCCTTCCTCTTCCGGGGGAGCATTTACGAGAACCTGGTCTACGGCAAGTCCACCGCCACGCCGGCGGAGGTGATCACCGCCTCCAAGGCCGGGAACTGTCACGACTTTATCCTCCGCTCGGCCCACGGGTACGACACCTGGGTGGGCGAGCGAGGGGCGGGGCTGTCCGGCGGCGAACGCCAGCGGGTGAGCATCGCCCGCGTGGTGCTGGCTGATCCGCGCGTGCTGATCCTCGACGAAGCGACCAGCAGCGTCGACGCCGAGAGCGAGGCGGCCATCCAGGCGGCGCTGGCGGAGCTGGTCAAGGGCCGCACGACCATCGCCATCGCGCATCGCCTGAGCACCCTGCGGCAGGCGGACCGCATCCTGGTCGTCGACCAGGGCCGGATCGCCGAGGACGGCAGGCACGACGAACTGGTCCGGGCGGACAAGTTCTACGCCAAACTCGTCCGCATGCAGGGCGTGGCCGCGCCGTCCACGGTCGACGAGCTGGCCCTGAAGGACGCCGAGAAGAAGCAATCCCCCGAGACGGCGGACTTCCATCCGCGTTGGCTGACGTCGGACATGGCCAAGATTCACCTCGGCGGGCGCGGGACGCTGCACGTGACGGTGATCAACGACCGGATCTACTCCGGGGTGTTCGCGGTGCGATGTTTCCCGGTGCAGCAGCCCTCGGGCTACATCTCGCTGCGCTACTTCAACCCCGAGAAGCGTGCGGTCGAGGTGGGCATCATCGAGAAGCTCAGCGACTGGCCCGACGACGTGCAGGAGCTCGTCCGTCAGTCCCTGCTCAAGCGGTACCTGGTGCACACCGTGCAGGCTGTCAAGCAGGCGCGGATGCTCACCGGCGGGTTCCTGGAACTATCCGTGGACACGGACCTCGGGCCGGTGACGATGGTCATGCGGCTCCAGGGCGACCGCGCCCAGGACTACGGCAAGGGCGGCAAACTGCTGCTTGACCTCGACGACAACCGCTACCTGATCCCGGACCTGGAGAAGCTGCCGGACCGGGACCGGCGGTTGTTCACTCGGTACATCTACTGGTAGAGCGGGTCAGGCGGCGGACTTCCCACCACAGCAGTTACGGCAGAGTCCGTCGACCGAGAGCTTGCCTGGGCCAATCGTCGCCAACAGCAGGGCCAGGGCGATGTAGACGATGTTCGGGTGGATCGGCCCGGCTTTCGTGGCCTGCCCGGCCATGAAGAGGGCGATGGTGAAGCTGACGAGCATCAGGGTCAGGATGCCGGCGGTCAGGCGCCCCATAAGCCCGAGGATGAGCAGGCCGCCGAAGAGCGTCTCGGCGAAGGGGATGGTGTAGCCGTAGGGGGTGGCGAACCAGTCCGGCAGCCAGGCGGGTGCAAGGCCTCGGAAGCTTTCTTCGACGAATTTGGCCACCCCCCCACTGATCTTGCTGATGCCGGCCAGGAGAAAAACAAGCCCCAGGGCCAGGCGGTTGAGCAGCAGCACGACGTCCGTGGGGGTGAAGGTGAACTTGGACGTGGACATGGGGTAGCTCTCCTAGGGTGCATGACGGGGCAGAGGATTCTAGGCCCCGAGCTCAGCCGAGCGATTGGCGGCGGCGCGGATGGCTTCGACCACGGTGGAGATGACGTTGTGGGCCTCGAGGCATTTGATGGCGGCCTCGGTGGTGCCGCCGGGGCTGGTGACCTTGCGGCGGAGCTCGGCCGCGGTGTCGGGGGATTGGACGAGCATGGCCGTCGCGCCCAGGAGCGTCTGGGCAACCATGAGGCGGGCGTTGTCACCTAGGCCCAACTCGGATGCGGCCTTCTCCATGGCCTCGGCGAGGTAGTAGATGTAGGCCGGGCCGGAGCCGGAGACGGCGGTGACGGCGTCCATGAGGGATTCAGGGACGCGGACGGCTTTGCTCTGTCCGGTGGCGAAGAGCTTCATGGTCAGGTCGGCGTCGGTTTTTTGGGCGTGGGGGCCGTCGGCGACGGCGGCCATGCCCAGGCCGGCCATGAGGGGGGTGTTGGGCATGACACGGATGATGCGGGCGGGCTTGCCGACGGCGGCGGCGATCTTGGCGGTGGGGATGCCGGCCATGATGGAGATCAGGATGTGGTCGGTGGTCACCTTGGGAGCGATCTTGGCTGCGACGGCGGCGAACATCTGGGGCTTGACGGCGAGCATGACCTGCTGGGCGCTGTCGACCAACTCCTGCTCGGACGCTGCAAGGGCGATGCCGAGTTTTTTGAAGACGTCCTGGCGGGCGGGGCTGGGGTCGAAAGCGATGATCTGGCTGGACGGAAGGACCTTGTGGGTCACGGCGGCTTTGGCGGTGGCCTCGGCCATGTTGCCGGCGCCGAGGAAACCTAATGCGTAACGATGGTTCATGGTGCGGGATCCTTCGAAGAGTTGAACGAATCGCCCCCCCTACCGCTTGATCAAGGCTGCTGACGGCCCCACTTCTCACGGTGGGCCTGGGCACGCTCGAGCAGGTGCTTGAGATCCCGCTCGTTCATCGTCACGAGCATCTGGCGGAACTGGGCGAGCTGCTGCTGGAAGCCGTCGATGGCGTCGAGCATGGCGGGGCGGTTGGTGCGGAAGATGTCGAGCCAGACTTGCGGGTCGCCGCCGGCGATGCGGGTGGTGTCGCCGAAGCCGGTGGAGGCGACGTCGAGGGCTTGGCCACTGATCGCGGCCTCGACCAGCAGGACGGCCAGGGCGTGCGGGAGGTGGCTGACGGCGGCGACCTTGCGATCGTGCTCGGCGGCGGGCATGTTGAGCAAGCGCATACCCAGGGTCTGCCACAAGCTCTTGACTCGCTCGGCGGGGGGAGAGGAAAGCGACGCGATGCCGGGCTCGTCGACCATGATGCAGGGGCGGCCGCGGAAGAGGTCGGGGCGAGCGTGCTGGGGGCCCTGCTGCTCGCTGCCGGCCATGGGGTGGGAGCCAACAAACTTCCGGGGGTCAGGCAAGAGGCGTGCGGCGTCCTGGCAGACCCGGAGCTTGGTCGAGCCGACGTCGGTGATGACCAGGTCGGGGTGGTCGAGCTCGGCGAGTCGGGCGAGGAGGTCGGGGAAGTGCCCGAGGGGAGTGGCGAGCACGACCAGACCGCTGCGGGCAATCGCCGGGGCCCAGTCGACAAAGGTTTCATCGATGCAGCCACGGACCTTGGCGGCGTCGAGGGTCTGCTGGCGTCGGCCGGCGCCGAGGACCTGGCCCCTGAACCCGGCCGCCTTGAGGGCCAGGCCGATGCTGCCGCCGAGCAGGCCGGTGCCGATGATCGTGATGGCTTTGACGTCCAGTGGAGGCATGAAGTACCTGTCCGAGCCCCGTCCGTGGGCCCATCCCCGGGTGGACAAGATATCACGGACGGGACAAAGCTGCGGGCATCGCCTCGGCGGCGTCTGCTACAATTGGCCGCCGACGGATCCTGCAGGTGGTTGCGGGACTGGATGCCCCCGCGGGCTGGAGCTTACACGTCGATCATGGCTGGCAACACCCTAGGCGAGCACTTCCGCATCACGACGGCCGGCGAAAGCCATGGCATCGCCAACGTCTGCATCGTCGACGGCGTGCCGGCGGGGCTGGAACTGTCGGAGGCGGACCTTGAGCCGGACCTGCGTCGCCGCCGGCCGGGGCAGTCGCGGCTGACGACGCAGCGGGATGAGGATGATAAGCCGCAGATCCTCTCGGGCGTGTTCGAGGGCAAGACGACGGGGACGTCGATCGCGATCCTGATCCCCAACAAGGACCAGCGATCGGCGGACTATTCCGATATCAAGGACAAGTACCGTCCGGGGCACGCTGACTACACCTTCGACGCCAAGTACGGCCGGCGGGATTACCGCGGCGGCGGGCGGTCCTCGGCTCGGGAGACCAACGTCCGCGTGGCGGCCGGGGCGATCGCCAAGAAGCTGCTGCACCAGGCGTGCGGCGTCCGCGTGGTGGCGTACGTCAAGCAGGTCGGCAACGTCATCGCTGAGATCGCCGACCCGGCGGGCGTGACGCTCGAGCAGGTTGAGGCCAGCCCGGTGCGCTGCCCCGATCCGGACAAGGCCAAGCGGATGATCGAGCTGATCGAGGCGGTGCGGCGGGACCAGGACTCGATCGGCGGGGTGGCGGAGGTCGTGGCCACGGGCGTGCCGGCGGGGTGGGGCGAGCCGGTGTTCGACAAGCTCAAGGCTGACCTG
>JADZCW010000164.1 GCA_020851395.1 Phycisphaeraceae bacterium | reverse complement strand
TCCGCCCCCTTGCGCTCCCGCAGCCCCAGGATGTACATCAATTCCAACCCGTCCTGCACCTCATACACCGGATCATTCGCATAGCTGATCCGCACCGTGTCCCCGATCCCCGACGCCAGCAGGTGCCCCAGCGGCACCACGCTCCGGATCGTCCCCGTCTCCTTCGGCCCCGCGTGCGTCACCCCCAGGTGCAGCGGATGATCGAACCGCTTGCTGATCTCCGTGTAAGCATCAATCACCAGCAGCGGATCAATGCTCTTAGCGCTGATCACGATGTCATGGAAATCCCGCTCATAGAAAATGTCGAGGTATTCCTCGAGCTTGGCGATCATGATCGCCAGCATGTGCCCATGCTTGTTGTGGCCAAAGACGCCCCCCAGCTCCTTCAGCCGTCTCTGCTTGTCCTTCCGCTCGACGATCGACCCTTCATTGACCCCCACCCGGATCGGCAGCGACCGCTCCTTGCACGCGTCGATGACCTTCCCCACCTGCGCCTTGTCGCTGATGTTCCCCGGGTTCAGCCGGATCTTGTGCACCCCCGCCTCGATCGCCTCGAGCGCCCGCTGGAAGTGAAAGTGCACGTCCGCCACGATCGGCACATTCACCTGCGGGATGATCTCCCGCAGCGCGTCGGTGTCCTTCTTCTCCGGCACCGCCACCCGCACCATGTCCGCCCCCGCCGCCGCCAGCTTGTGGATCTCCGCCACGCACTTGTCGATCTCGTACGTGTACCCCGCCGTCATCGTCTGCACGCTGACGCGCCCGTCTCCCCCGATCTTCACGCGGCCGACTCGGTCATCGCCCACCACCACCTGCCGCGTCTTGCGTCGCTCAATCATCGCGCCATGTCCTCTCGGATAAATTCACCCGACCCATCACACTCTTAATCCCCCACGGAAGTCCCCAAGTATATCACCCCAAAGAAGAAGCCCACGTTCCCTGAACGTGGGCCTCATTTCATCACATCCATTCCCCAAAACGCCCATCCTAAGCCCAGGCATGGCATGCCTGGGTTCCGGGGAATATGGGCTTCCGGGGCTTCCGGGGCTTCCGGGGGGCGGCTTACTGCCCCGGCAGCTTCATCCCCGACACCGCATCCTTGGCGCCCTGTGTCGCCTCGTTGACCTTCTCGCCCATCTGAGCCTTGACCTCTTCCCAACGCTGCAGCGCCTTCTCATACAGCGCCTTGGCCTCCTCCATCCGCTCCCCCGCCTCCGCCTGTAACTCCGCCGTCTTGTCGCTCGCCGCCGTCTTGGCCTCCTCGAGCTTCGCCTTCGCCGCCTCCATCTTCCCGTCCAGATCCGACACCAGCGACTTGAGCTGATCATCCGCCGTCGACGCAGCCCCAGCCTTCAGCGACGACACCTGCGACGACAGCGCTTCCCACTGCTTCTGAACCGCCTCGCCCGCCTCCGCCGCCTTCGCCTGCACCTGCTCCATCACCCCGGAAGTTTCCCCCCCGGTGCCGCCGCCCGAGCTCCCCGCCGGCTGCGACCCCGACTCTCTCCCACATCCCACCACCATCGCCGCCGTCGCCAGCGCCGCCGCCCACACCCAGCTCTTGTTCGTCCTCATTTCGATGCTCCTGTTCAAGAGGGCTGTGTTCCCGGCCGGGGGTCCAGAGGCACCCACCATTCCCCCAAGCGAGCTTCCAGCCCCACAAGCCCGCCGCCGATTTCCTTCTCATCGCATCACTTAATCTTCCCCCATCCCCCACCTACCCGTCAACCCCCAACCTCACCCCCCCCGCGGGCCCCAGCCCGATCGACGCAAGAATTGCTGGACATCCTCACCCCCTTTTGATTACCCTGCCCCCATGATCACCACACATCGACTCCTCCTCACCCTCCTCACCCTCCTCACCCTCACCGCCTGCGGCGCCACCGGCCCGAAAGCCTTGGGCGCCATGACCCCCGAGGAACGTGAATTCGCCGACTCCCTGCTCGCCCTGCCCCGCACCACCACCCCCGCCGACCTCGATCAATGGCTCGGCCCCCCCCAGGAAGCCATCTTCGGCGCCCGCGACTACTGGGTCCACTCCGACGACGGCAAATCCAGCCAGGTCCGTTTCTACTTCTTCGACGGCAAGCTCCGCACCGTCCGCTGGATCAAGCTCGGCCAATTCATCTGGGACCACGACTACAAAAACACGCCCCCGCTCCCCGCCACCTCCCCACCGCAAACCCCGTGACCCAACCCCCGCCCCGGCTCAGTTCCTCCCCCCGTCAGCGGGCAAGGGCCTTCACACCACACGCCAGCCCAGCACGAACGGAGGACCGATCATGAACAAACGCGACATCGCCTTCCTCGCCTGTCGCCTCCTCGCCCTCTACACATGGATTCACGTGGTCTTCCGCGTGGACTATCTCGCAGGAGGAGTCTTTGGCCTCTTTGAAACCAAAGAGGTCTCTCTCAGCCTGACGCTGCGCATCCTCTATTTCCTGTCCGCGTCGCTCCCCCTGATCCTCTTCGCCGCCCTCGGCGCCCTGCTCTGGTTCCGCGCCGCCCGGCTCGCCGACCGGATGGTGCGCGGCACCGACTCAGAGGCCACCCCCCTGCCCGCCGACCGCCACACCGTCCAGGCCATCGCCTTCTCCGCCATCGGCCTTTTCGTCCTCCTGCAGGTGATCCCGACCTTCGCCACCCAGATGATGACCGCCGCGGTGGCTCAGGACCTATCGCGGACGCGCTACGAACTTCTCGACTGGCGATGGAAAACCGCCGTGGCCGCGACGCTGGTCCAGATCGCCCTCGGCCTCTGGCTGCTCCTGGGTGCGCGCGGCATCGTCACAACCCTCGGCAAGCTGCGCCACGCCGGCCTCAAACCCACGAGCAAGCCCTCGTAACGGTTTCCCTTCAAGACAAGAAGTGAAGTGTCACACATTTCCCGAGCAACTCCTGACCGGAATCAACCGATCATGAGATAAATATATCCATACCATCAGCAAACATATGCTGGGGATAGGGACGCATGCTACGCAGTCAATGAATTCGGCATTCATCTTATATGAAAATATCGTGCGGGTGATTGACGGCCCCATCATATGGATTACGCTGACGCACTCTGAGGCGACAACTTCTCATCTCATCTGACGACAAGGAGGCAGCCATCCATGACTGATCAACCGACCCCCACGCCCCAACCCGCCTATCAACCGCCGCAACCCTCCGCCACGTCCCAGGCGATCAAGGGCCTGCTCGGCTCTCTGTTCGACTTGTCCTTCAAGTCATTCGTCACCCCCAAGGTCATCAAGTTTGTCTTCATCCTGCAACTGATCGGCCTGGCCATCTTCACCCTCGCGATCATCGTCACCGCCTTCGCCGCCGGCGCCGGCGCCGGCATCCTCGTGCTGATCCTCTCCCCCCTGATCTACCTGATCGGCGTCCTCGTGGCCCGCATCCAACTCGAGCTGATCATCGTCTTCTTCCGCATCTACGAGACCCTGAACAATCGCCCCACGTAACGAACGCAACGCGCGAAAAAAGGCCAGGGCGAAGCAAAGACTCTCCCCATTCCCGCCCGCCGTTTAGCGGCGGATCGAAGATCCGCGCGCCGTTTGTCTCCCCCCCTCTCCCTCCCCGAGTTGCGGCGTCCCCGCAGCCTCTGAAATCTCCACGATCAC
>JADZCW010000163.1 GCA_020851395.1 Phycisphaeraceae bacterium | reverse complement strand
GCCTCGAAGCTGATGTTCTTGGGCTTGGCGAAGAGGCAGACCTCCTTGGTCTTCATGTACTGGGCGAAAGCGCCGGGCCAGACGTCCGGCGGGCCGTCGCCGCCGGTGGTGAAGGCGTGCTCGCAGTAATGCGTCAGGCCCACGCGGCAGTACTTGCAGAAGCCGCAGAAGCCCGAGGGCTGGCAGATGACCTCGTCGCCTTCCTTGAAGTGGATCACGCCGGGGCCGACGGCCTCGACGATGCCGGCCGGCTCGTGGCCGGGGATGAAGGGGAACGCCACGTTCTTGCGGATCCCGCGGATGGCCTTGTAGTCCGTGGCGCAGATGCCCGTCGAGACGATCTTGACCACCACCTCGCCGTTGCCGACGGGCGTGGGCTTAGGCACGTCCTCGAGTTCGAGCTTGTTGAAGTCGTGAAGAACCGCAGCCAGCATCTTGCTCACGGCGATACGTCCTTTCTTTCGGGCATCAGTGAAGGGAGGAGGGCATGGTGGGTGGGGGCGGTGACGCTGGCGGACTCCATGGGCCGGCTCAGGCATCGCCTGGATTGCGGAGCGAAGCGGTTTTTATCGTCGGTGGGGGGGAAATTGTCAAGGCGAGAAGATGGGGAAGATTTGGACAGTCGGTACTTAGAACAGGCGGAGGGGAAAGGATGGCAGAGCAGGGGGTCTGCGCTGCTCGGCGGCGGCCGCCTGCGCTGCTCGCCCCCCTGCAACCCCCGGGGGAGGTTCACAGCGTTGGGCCGCTCTGCGTGTCAGCGCTAAGACGGCTCGGGAGGTTGAGCGTTGGCGGTGTCGGTTGCTTTCGGAGGTTCAACGATCTGCTCCATCCGATGGTGTCGGTACGCCCGGAACTGCCGGACGAATCGCATTGCCCCCAGCACGCTCAGTGTGATGCCCAGGCTCGTGCCGAATGTCAGCACGAACTCGCTCAGGTCGACGCCGATGACCACAAAGGCGATCGAGCCCGCGGCCAGGAACGTCCACCCGCTCAGCAGCACCGGGACGTCCGCATAAGGACTGATCGGTCGCCAACGCCGGATGACGCAGTCGCGGGACTCGAGCCCGCGGCCGGTGATGGGGCAGAAGTAGGTGTGGAAGGAAAGCATGCCGATTCAACTATGCGCCGGAACCGCAAAAATAGACGATGCCGGTCGTTCGGTCGATCAGCAGATAGTGCGTGGCGCTATGACTCCACGCGTTAGCCAGCGTCGCCTCGTAGCACTCAGGTTGTGCAATGGCCTGTGGATTCCATGGCGGGTTGAACGGTGGCGGCGAGTAGAGATTGACAGGCTCAGTTATGCGCGTATCGACGCAACGCTGATAACTGCCATCAGCAATGATCTTGTCAATTACCGCATTGTCGGCACGAAACCGAAGATAGGCCGAGTAGCCCTGGAAAGTCTCGGCTTCGCCCTGAAGATCATTGACCTTGCCTGTAATGGTAGGAAACAGCACTGCAAATGTTTCCGCCGCATCGATGGTACCGGGCTGAATCAGAGGCGGGGAGGATGCGTTGTTCCCGCAGGAGGCGAGCAAGAGGACAGACAATAGGGGTAGGATTCGCATGCCCCATTATCTTAACCTGAGCACACGCCCATGGAAGAAGACTGTTGAGGTTTCATCCTGACGACAGGACCATTGCTTTCCCTGGGGTGACGCAGAGCATCGGCCGAATCCAGTATTTCGTCAGCCATTTACCCCTTGCGGAACACCAGGGCGTAGTCGTCGGCCGTCACGCCCAGGTCGATCCGGCCCTTGGCGGGAACGGTCTTCTTCTCGCTGGTGCGCGTGTCGAGGTTCCAGATCTCCAACTCGTAGTTCGGCCCGCCGTCGAGGTCGGTGTCGATCGTCACCCGGTGGGGCAGCGGTTTGCATCGGCCGGCCTGGTGGTTGAAGGCGAAGGGCACGCCGTTGCGGACGTAGGCCACGTGCACGCTGTCGTCCGCGGCCGAGAGATACTTGAGCTGGGCGCAACGCTCGGTTGGTACCAGCGGCCGACGGATCTTCTCTAGGTGGTGCGTGCCGATGTGCTGGAGGCACCACGTGCCTGAATACTTCCGGGGGTTGCGGGTGAAGCGGTAGCTCACGCCGCGGATCAGGGCGAAGCGAGCGAAGTTATAGATGTCCTGGAGCTCATGGCTCTGCATCTTCACGCAATAACGGTGCTTCCTGTCGCTCTCGCGGTGCGGGCACCAGACATCCTCGGGCAGATGGCAAGTCTCGCTGGGGTTCTTCTCCAGGCTGTGGAAGAAGTCGTACTCCTTGCTGACGTCGACGGTCAGCTCCGGGGCCTTGGGGTTGAAGTGGGCGAAATCGATGGCCTCCATCACCTTCCGGGGAATCTCGAACTCGCCGTAGCCGCGGGCCATCCACATGCCGAAGCCGGGGCAGTTTGAGAGCACGCTAAACCAGGCGGCGTCGCGGGTCAGTAGGCGGGCCGGCTCCTCGGTCGGGTAGCTGCCGGGGTCCCACTCGCCCATGAACGTCGGGCACTCGGTCTGCGTGAAGTTCAGGATGGCATCGGTCATCATCGCGAAGTCAGCCCGCGCTGACGTGCCGGCGAGCAGCTGATAAGCGTGGGGGCTGAGGAACTCCATCGGGACGCGCTCGCGCCAGAGCAGCATGTCATGCGCGGCAATGCCGAAGCCGGCGATGGACATCGTCGCGGGCCTGCCGGGGAAGAATTCGTGCAAGGCGTCGACGATCTGCTTGGACCAGGCGATCTCCTGGTCGTGCACGTCCCAGTGGAACGAGCCCCACTGGCTCTCGTTGTAGATCTCCACGCTCATCAGGGCGGGATGGTTCCCGAGCAGCTTGCCCAGCTCGGCGAGATAGTCGCGGTGGCAGGCGAGCACGTCGGGGTCGGTGAAGTAGTTGTCGTCCGTCGCGCGCGGCGTCGCCGGATCGAGCCAGCGGAGGCGGTGGGGGGGCAGCGCGTTGAGCTGGTCCGCGGTGTAGAGCGGCAGGGCACGCTGGCGCAGCACGTCGTCGTTCATGTAGATGCTCTGCCGTGGTTCCTGGCAGGCGACGAAGTGGACGTAGAGGCCTTCCTCGTGAGCGATGTCGAAGAACCGGCGGACCTTCTCGAAGAGCGGCCGATTCACCGCCCCACCGATGTCCAGCGGATCCTGACACGGCTGCATCTGCCCGCGGCAGAACATGCGGGTGAAGTTCATCCCCTCCTCGCGGAGGTAGCGAAGCCACTGGCGGTTCTCGTCGTCGGTGGCCTCGTTGAACTCGAGGATGCCGCGGCCGTACCAGTCGGCGTTGCCGCGCTCCAGGCGTTCGCGGTCGGGAATGATGCCGGCCTTGGCTGTCTCGATGAAATTAGCGTAGACCCCGCCGTAGGGGACGAAGGTCTGGCCGTTCTCGTACTCGAACTTGCCGTGGGCGTTCCAGCGGACGTGCATGCGTCACCCTCCATGCAAAGATTGGGACGAATGGGGCGGCATGGTAGCGGGGCGACGATCTTTTCGAAAGCAAGCCTCAGCCGAGCGCGACGGCCACCTGGTGCGTTTTGCCGTCGATCGGGAGCGGTTTGTCCGTTGGGTG
>JADZCW010000162.1 GCA_020851395.1 Phycisphaeraceae bacterium | reverse complement strand
GTAGCCCAGGCCGAGGATCTCGAAGGTGATCGCGTGATCGTTGCCGTCGGCGTTGTTGGCGACGTTGGTCGACCAGTCACGGGTGGCGGTGTCGCCGATGTTGTGGGCCTCGAGGATGAAGCCGAAGGACGGGCCAAGCAGGACGTTCTCGGAGGCGCCGACGGTGGCGATGCCGCCGAAGAGCAGGGTGTCCTTGGTGCCGTTGTCGGCCGCGTCAACGAAGACCTTGTGGGTGAAACCAGCGACCTTGACCTCAACGTTGGCGCGGACGACGCCGTCAGCCCACGTCGAGTCCTCGGGGTCAGCCGCGCCGCCGGGGCCACCGGCCGAGCTGGTGCCAATGTTCAGGGGCGTGGTGCCGCCGGTGTCCTGGACGCGGACAAAGCTGATGCCGTTGTCCAGGGTCAGGGTGGTGGCCAGGCTGCCGGCATAGCCGGTCGCGCCGTAGGCCTGGACGAGCTTGTTCTCAAGCTCCTGACCGACGCCGTCGGTGGTGGCGCCGATCGCGGTCGTACCCGCCAGGGCAGAGCCGCTGATGGCCAAGGCGAGGCCCAGGCCAATCGCGAACTTCGAAACATTGCTGTGCATCATCTCTCAATTCTCCTGCAAAGGGTGCGTTCTTTATCCCACTGCTCCAATGCTCGGGGTCTACGTCGACCACGAGGCGAAGTTTGTGCCGCGGAGGGAGGTTGATCAGAGGGGTGACGGTCAGCCGTCAAGGCCAGCAGAAGGGCATCGTGGCTATGTTCAGGTCCCCTGCTTGTCCCCGTTCGTGAGATCCTGCTCAAGGAATTTGAATCCGTGAGCTGTGACCCGAGGGCTCGCGAACTCCGCTGTGCTCCAATCAGCGACGAGCGCCCTGGCGATCCCGCGAACAAAAACTGCGTCCCTACCCATTCCCTCACGCTCGATCGGCCTCTACCGACTCCAAGAACCTAATGGCATCGGCAGGTGCGTCACGAACGATGGGTTTAAATTATCACATGGATGGGGGGGGGTCAACCCCTGTCTTTTATTATTTCAAGCATAGGACAGGGAGGTAAGGTGCATCCTGTATAAATGATGTAAATATGGGAAAGACACCGGAATAAATCAGATTAGATGGTTTCATGATAATGGGACTGCGCCTAGGCTACAAGGCAATATTTTACTATTATTTATCTTAAAGATTCATAAAAATATTATATTCTCATTTTTATCTGATAAGAATTGTTAATATTGCTGGCTCTTAACATAAATACAAATGAAATTAATGAATGAGTGGTCGTCCTCGACCGCGTGGGTGAGTGTTTAGCGTCACCCAAGCACAGGCCTCCCCCATAGTTGAGTTTTCCACATTCTGATTTGCTCATGCGGATGAAAAAAACGTTATGTTTGATTTTTATTACGTCGAGGCCAGCGATTAAGGAGAGAAACGGTTAGATTGCCGGGTCAGTGCCGGGGGGACTCTACTTCACCATCAGGCCCCCATCCTCAGGGTGTGACATGGCTGAGACGTTGAAGCTGTGGCCGTCAGGACAATTCCCCCAGTCGGTGCTCGAACCCTATCTGCTGCCGACGAGGCCGGGCGACCCCTGGCCGGGGCTGGTGCTGGTGCTGCCAGGGGGCGGCTATGAGCATCTGATGGACTATGAGGGGGTGGACGTGGCCCGCTGGCTCAATTCGCAGGGGTTCCACGCGGCGGTGCTCAAGTATCGGATCAAGGAGAACGCCAGGCATCCGGGGCCGATGCTCGACGCGCAGCGGGCGATGCGGCTGATCCGGCATCACGGCAAGGCTTGGGGCATTGGCGTGGGGCCGATCGGGGTGCTGGGGTTCTCGGCGGGCGGGCACCTGGCGGGGATGATCGCGACGAAGTTCGATCGCTATGGGTGCGAGGAGGACGACCTGGCGTCGCTGCACTCATCGCGGCCCAACGCGGCGGTGTTGTGCTACGCGGCGCTGGATCTGGTCCATCACAGGACCAAGGGGGGACTCAAGAAGTTGGTGGGTGAGGAGCCGAGCGAGGCCCTGCTGGAGGAGGTCAGCCCGGCCCTGCACGCGTGGGCGCACCAGCCGCCGATGTTCCTCTGGCACACGGCCAACGACGACGTGGTGCCGGCCGAGAACAGCCTGGCGATGGCGATGGCGTCCCGAAAGGTGAATCGGCCGGTGGAGCTGCTGGTGTACGAAGAGGGTAAGCACCACGGGCTGGCGTTGGGGGACGCGGACCCTCGCGTGGCGGGGTGGAAGGACGCGGCGGTGGCGTTTCTGAGGCGGCATCTGACGGACAGGTCGTGAGTGACAGGGGGTTGTGTGCGATGGCCACATGGATCGACGGACACCTGGACCTGGCGATGAATGCGCTGTCGTATGGGCGCGACTTGCTGCAGGAGGTGGCGCTGCTGCGGGGGCGTGAGCCGGCGGAGCTGGCGCCGGCGCGGGGGATCGCGACGGTGAGCCTACCGGAGATGCGACGCGGGGGCGTGGCGGCGTGCGCGGCGACGCTGTTCGCTCGGACGAAGCCGGGGATGCCGGCGGGGCTGGCGACGGAGAAGACGCTGTTCGACTGGCCAAGCCAGACGATGACGCACGCGGCGGCGGCGGGGCAGTTGGCGTATTACCGGGTGCTCGAAGGCCTCGGGCAGATGAAGATCCTGACGAATCGGCGGGAGATGCAGGCGCTGGCGAAAGTCAGGGGTTTGAATGCTGGGGCACAAAATGTCAGGGCTCTTGGGGAAGCAGATACGCCGCTGGGGATCGTGGTGCTGATGGAGGGGGCGGACCCGATCGTGCAGCCCCCGGAAGTGAGACTGTGGTGGGAGCGCGGGGTACGGATGGTTGGGCTGGCGCACTTCGGGCCCAGCGCTTACGCGCAGGGAACGCCGTCGCGGTCGGCGCCGGTGGAGGAGCGAGAGGGTGGGCTGACGGGCAAGGGGCGCGAGCTGCTGGCGGAAATGGCGAAGCTGGGGATGGGGCTGGATCTGACGCACCTGACGGACCGGAGTCTGTTCGAGGCGATGGACCTCTACGGTGGGCTGGTCTGTGCGACGCACTCGAACTGTCGGTCGCTGGCGGCGGGGTACCGGCAGATCACGGATGAACAGGTGCGGCGGATCGCGCAGCGCGGGGGGGTGATCGGGGTGGCGCTGCACAACGCGATGCTGATCTCGGCGACGGGGAATGGGCCGGGTGGGGAGTGGGAGGCGCCGCGGGAGGCGGTGTCGCTCGAGCAGGCGGCGATGCACGTGGACCAGATCTGCCAGCTCAGCGGCAGCGCCAAGCACGCGGCGATGGGGACGGACCTCGACGGGGGGTTCGGGTGCGAGCGGGCGCCGTGGGACGTGCAGACGATCGCGGACGTGCCACGGATCGCAGAGTGGCTCGAGAAGCGCGGGTACAAGGGGGCCGACATCGAGGGGATCTTGTGGGGGAACTGGTGGGGGTTCTGGGAGCGGGTGATGCCGGAGTGAGCCCCCCCGGAAGTCCGAAACCCCACGGAAGTGGGAGGCGTTCAGATCACAGGCCGGCGATAACGGCGGTGTTGGAGCCGGAGATGCCGTTGCGGAGGTTGTGAGCGTAGAAGGGGTGAGTGAAGCGGCGGCGGGCGAGGTCGCTGTCGTGGGCGCGCAGGTCGGCCCAGAAGCGGACGAGGCCGTCGGGGTGGTAGCTGAGGATCTGCTCGCCGGGGCGGTCGAGGAATTTGCCGACGAACAGGGCCGTGCCGCCGACGTTGCCCAGGGTGTTGCCCTGGCGGTCCAGGACGTCGCCGTTGCCGCCGGGGATGCCGCGGACGAACTCGTGGCAGCCGTCGCCGTCGATGTCAACGGGCAAGGTCTGGTAGACGCAAAAAGGGAGCGTGGCGGGCCGGCCGGTCGCGGCGTCGAAGAGGAACTCGTCGCGGTTCTGGTGGAAGCGACCGTCGGGGCCGCAGGACTTGGCGCCGATGCGGATGGCCATGACGATGCGTTTTTCTTCGCTGAGGCGGGCGGTCCAGCCCATGTCCATGTGGCCCTTGTCGACCTGGCCCCAGACGCGCCGGCCGCGGTCGTCGAAGAGGGCGACGCGCGGGGAGACGTTGCCGTCAGACTCGCGGATGGTGTAGACGAACCAGCGGTTCGTGGCGGGGTCGAGGATGGGCTGGACGATGTCGGAGTGGCCGCGGTAGGTGTCGCGGTCGGCGCACCATTTCTCCGTGCCGTCGTCGAGGCTGATGCAGCGTTCACCCCAGAGGACCTCGTCGACGCCGTCGCCGTCGATGTCCAGGACGGGGCACATGTGGCTGCCGCGGGCGCCCGGGGCGTCGGCGGGGATGGCGATCTCCCAGCGCAGGGTCATGTCGGGACGCCAGGCCTGGAGGTACATGTCGGTGTAGGTGCCCTGGGCGGTGACGAGGACGGGCTGGCCGTGGACGAATCCGCCGAGGATGAAGTTGCGGTAGCAGTGGCTCATGGCGCGGTTTTCGCCGCCGCGGTTGGGCCAGGGCCATTGGCCGGTGGGCCTGCCGGTGAGGCCCTCGAGGCGAGCCAGGCGCTAATTGGCCAGGCTCATGGGGTGCTGGGGGTCAGCGTTGTCGACGTAGTAGATCTCGTCAACGCCGTCGCCGTCGAGGTCGAAGGGATAGACGGGGCAGAACCACATGCCCGGGACGACGCCGCGCCCGAGGTCCTTCTTCCAGATGACGCGGGCGCCCTCGTCGAGCAGGACGAGTTTGAGCGTGTCGGTGGGGAAGAAGAACATGTTGAGATAAGGGTCAACGTCGAAGTCGGCGGCGTGGGCGAGCAGGACGGCGCGGGGCAGCGAGGGACCCATGCGGGCGGAGGCGGCGCGGCACTGGCCGAGGGTGGGAGCGAGCTTGGCGGAGGCGACGGGCTGTAGATTGACGGCCGAAGCGGCGTCATTGGAACGCGCAGGCATGGTCCATCCCCTTCTCATGCACGGATGACTGCGGTGTCAAGTGACCACAGTCTAGGCGATCAGTTCGGGAGACGCCTGGGGGAAGGTGATGTCGAGCCAGACGGTGTCCTGGTGGAGCTTGACGCGGGCGTCGTCCATGCGGGCGGGCAGGAGAAGGGTGTCGCCACGCTGGAATTCGACATTTGGCGCCCCCTTGGCGGTGACGACGCCGGAGCCCTCGATGATCATCCAGATGGCGGGCTGGGTGTAGGGGATCTCCTGCTCGTAGGTCTCGACCATGCGGACCTTCTCGATGCGGAAGAACTCGCAGGCGACCAGGCGGCTGACGGTGGTGAAGTGGCCGGCGACGTGGGAGCGCTTCTCGAAGCGGGCGGTGTCGGCCGGGCCGAAGGTGATGCAGGCCATGGCCTGCTCGACGTGCAGCTCGCGGCCCTTGCGGCCCCAGTCGAAGACGCGATACGTGGTGTCGGAGGGCGTCTGGACCTCGGCGACGAGGATGCCGCCGCCCAGGGCGTGGCAGGTGCCGCTGGGCAGGTAGTGGCAGTCGCCGGGGCGGACGGGGACCTTGATCATCAGGGGTTCGACGGCCTCGACAGTGTTGGCGGTGATGGCCTGGCGGAACTGGTCGGGCGTGACGCCTTGCTTGACGCCCTTGTAGATGGCGGCGCCGGGCTCGGCGTCGACGATGTACCAAGCCTCGCTCTTGAGGAACGAGTCGGGGTGCGTGGCGGCGTATTGCGGGCTGGGGTGGACCTGGACGGAGAGGTTTTCCTTGGCGTCGAGGTATTTGACCAGGAGGGGGAAGTTTCCTTCCGGGGTCAGTTGCAGGTCGCCCAGGAGGCCGGGGCCCAGGAGCTGGATGGCCTCGTGGAGGGTCTTGCCGGCCAGGGGGCCGTTGGTGATGACGGAGCGTTCGGCCCCCCCACCGCCACCGGAGACGCTGGTGGTGGCCAGGTCAACGACCTCCCAGGACTCGCCGATGAGCGTGCTTGAGTCGCCGGGGAGCTGGCGGCCGAGGCGTTCGAGCGAACGGCCGCCCCAGACCTTGTCCTTGTAGATGGGCTGGAACTTCAGGGGGTAGAGGGGGAGGTTGGTGGGCATGGTGGTGGTCGGGAGGCGGGAGTGAGACGTGCTATCTGGCGAGAAGCCCACGTTCGGTGAACGTGGGCTTCCGTGTGTTACCGAGGTTACGTTCCCACCAGAATCACTTCCGGGGGGGTTATGGCCGCAGCGTGGTGGGCGCGGTGGCGGTGACGGTGATCTCGGGGGTGAGCGTCGAGCCGGGCTCGAGGACCTGGCGGACGGCGCGGGCGATGCCGGCGGGGTCGATACCGGCCTCGGCGAGCTGGCTGTTGCGCGAGTCCTGGTAGATCCAGCGGTCGGGCATGGCCAGGCGGTGCAGACGATCGACGGGCAGGCGGTGGTCGTGGGCCGCCTCGAGGACGGCGGCGCCGAAGCCGCCGATGCGGGCGTGGTCCTCGACGGTCAGGACGGGGATGCGCGACTCGAAGAGCTCGGTGAGGAGCTCGACGTCGACGGGCTTCGCGAAGCGACCGTCGTGGAGGGCGATGTCGTAGCCCTGTTCGCGGAGGGTGTCGATGGCGGCCTTGGCGTGGTAGACGCTGTGGCCGTAGGCGAGGATGGCCAAGTCGGGCTTGCCCCCGGAAGCGGGACGAACCAGGTGGGCCTTGCCCAGCATGTAGGGCGGGGTGACGGGCTCGAGGGGGAGCTCAGCGACGTTGTCGCGCGGGTAGCGGATGAAGGAGGGGCCCTGCTCGTACTGGCGCATGAACTCGAGGCCGGCGCGAAGGTTCGGCTCATCGCTGGCGGCCAGGACGGCGGCGCCGGGGAAGAGGCGGAACATCGAGACGTCGAGGAAGCCGTGGTGGACGGCGCCGTCGCCGCCGACGTAGCCGGCCCGGTCCATGCACAGGCGGACGGGCAGGCCCTGGAGCGCAGCCTCCTGGAAGACCTGGTCGAGGGCGCGTTGGCTGAAGGTCGAATAGACGGCGAAGAAGGGCTTGAGGCCCGTCTTAGCCATGCCGGCGCACATGTCCAGGGCGTGCGACTCGCAGATGCCGGTGTCGAAGCTGCGGTCGGGGAACTTGGACATGACCTTGGAGATGCCGGTGCCGTCGGGCATGGCGGCGGTGACGGCGACGACCTGGGGGTCGCGCTCCATCAGGTCGATCATGGCGTCGGCGTAGGCGGTGGTGAAGGATCGGCCGGACTTCTTGATCTCGACGCGGCAGCCCTCGACGGTGAAGGGCTTGGGCGAGTGGAAGGT
>JADZCW010000161.1 GCA_020851395.1 Phycisphaeraceae bacterium | reverse complement strand
TCCCCGAGACGATCATGCGCCACATCGAGAAGCGCCTGATCGCCCGCTGGCAGAAGGCCTGCCAGGAGAACAAACGCTACTTCCCCAGCCAGATCATGATGGACGTCGTCCGCGAGCCGGACCTCAAACAGCACTACCAGCTCCCGGCCGACTACTCCTGGCTGCTCGCCGCGGCCGAGAAGAACATCCCCGTCTTCACCCCCGGCTGGGAGGATTCGACCACCGGCAACTTCTTCGCCGCCCGTGTCATCCAGGGCGTCGTCCCGCACCACCAGTGCGTCAAGACCGGCACGGAGCAGATGCAGGCCCTGGTCGAGTGGTACCTCAAGAACTGCAACGCCGGCACGGACAAGCCCAGCATCGGCTTCTTCCAGGTCGGCGGGGGCATCGCCGGCGACTTCGCCATCTGCTCGGTGCCGCTGATCATCCAGGACCTCGAGCGCGAGGACGCGCCCTTCTGGGGCTACTTCTGCCAGATCTCCGACGCCGTGACCAGCTACGGCGGCTACTCCGGGGCCGTGCCCAACGAGAAGATCACCTGGGGCAAGCTCAACGCCCAGACGCCCAAGTTCATGATCCAGTCCGACGCGACGATCGTCGCCCCGCTGATGTTCTCGTACGTGCTGGGGGACTAACTTCGAGACAACAATAGAGGCCGTATGATGACTGCCGGGGACAGCCATGTAAGTAGCGATCACGCAAAGTCAGACCGTCAGGTTAGAGAATTCTACGACAAACTTAGGTTGGCCATAAAGCGGCACAGCCCAGAAGACTATGGCTATTATATTGTAGATCGAATCCGGCTTGTGGAAAATGACATAGCGGCGTTTCGGCAATCTCCATATCATTGGTTGCTGCATTCACTTGAAGCTAATTGTGCGTACACATGGTCTTCAAACCATGCGCCTGTTACATTTGATTCTTTTCGAAAAATAATGAACACGTATCATGGGTTTAATGACCCACTGTTGGACAGCGCAGCGTATAGCAATATAGATCACTTCGCACGGTTGTTGCATCGCGAGCAACTTGAACTGCAATACGGTCCCTCAAAAAATGAGCTGGCGAGAGCGTGGCGATTATTTGTAACAAGTTCCCATGTCAAAAGAACACCTGCCACATTCCTATCGCAGTTTGGCGTTACCATCGCCAACTGGATATGTATCAGCTTAGCTTCGTATGTGTGTGCATCTACCGACCACAAGTCACGAGTGGTTGAAGATGCAATCAGGTCATGCAAGTTGATCAAAATCGATCCGCACCAAATAAGCCAATACTATGCCGCGTCAAGCCTAGCGCCAAGGGATATTGGAAAAAGATTCCTTGAGGTACGAAACGATATATCGCCATTCTTTTATGGTTGTCTCAGGTCAGCCTTTCTCGAAACACCTTTGATGGATCTCGGAAAAGGAGTCCACTTAGCTCCATTACCGGATCTTGTCTTTCGGCATTGCATTCAAGGGCTATATCGTTTATGTCGACAATGTGAGCATTTTGGTCAAGAGTTTGGCCGAAGCTTCGAACAGTATGTTGGGGAATTAACAAGCGAGTTGGCTCCTAAGCGGCGCATTGTGTCGGAGAAAGACTTAAGGCACGCCGCACGATCAAAAAGCTGCGATCTTTTAATTGAAAGTAACGATGAGATTCTACTCGTGGAGTGTAAGGCCACATCATTTATCGCGAACAATCTGACAGAAAACGCCATCGTCTGTGACAATTCAACGGGTAAGATTGTGGAGGCAACTGAGCAACTATATTCTACAGCATATGACCTGAAAGAAGGGCGACTAAATAGTCTTAAAATAGAATCTGGAAAACCGTGTTATGGTATTATTGTCACATTTGGTGATTTACCATTTGCCAATTCGTCGTGGTATCGTCAACTACTATTGAGCCGTGCCTCCGACAAATTGAAACCACCTATCTATCCTGGTACGCAACTAAAGGCGCCCCCTGTTATTATTCCAATTGGAACTCTTGAGGCGCTTGTCAAACTAATGTCTGCAAAGAATGCTACGTTCGAGTCGCTCTACAATGAGAAAGAGCAGCAGAATTATCACGTTGTGGGTGACTGGGACTCGTTCTGCGGTCATGAATTAAAAGAGTGCGGGGAAGTGCCAAAGTCTGAGCTGCTCGAACACGCGTTTTCACAGGTGTTCGCTGCTGTAGGGGTGTCAGTCGGAGATAAACGGAGTTAGATCGAGCAAGGCCTCTCCGCGGATGATTTGTTTGGTGTACACCAGGCGCGATTTGTCTAAGGTAACGATGGAGTGGGCTGAACGTAACCCATGGCCATCTTACCCCTGAGCCAAGTAATCCCTCGCCACCTTCCACACGTCGCCCGCCCCCATCGTCACCAAGAGGTCGCCCGGCCGGCAGATGTTCTCGAGCTGCTCGACGATCGCCGCCAGCGGGTGCACGTGCAGCGCCTGCCGGCCGCGCTTGCGGAGGCGGTCGACCAGGTCGGCTGCGCTGACGGCCTGCCGCTCCTGCTCGGAGTCGCGGACGAAGTAGATCTGCGGGACGATGACGATGTCGGCCTCGGAGAAGGAGGCGGCGAACTGATCGAGCAGGAACCGCGTGCGCGAGTGCTGGTGCGGCTGGAAGACGCAGATCAGGCGCTGCGGCTGGTAATGCCGGCGCAGGGCGCGCAGCGTCGTGTCGATCTCGGTCGGGTGGTGGCCGTAGTCGTCGACGACGGTGACCTCGCCGCCGGTCAGAGATCGCTGGCCGATGCGCTGCATCCGCCGTTCGAGCCCCTGGAATTTCTCCAGGGCAGGCGTGATGGCGTCCCAACTCGCCCCGAGCTGGTGGGCGAGGATGCCCGCCGCGGCGGCGTTGTACGCCATGTGGTCCCCCGGCAGGGGGCTCAGCCACTCCGCCACGCGCTGGCCGCGGTGGTGGAGGATGGCCCGCGGCCGGCGGGGGCCGGCCGACTCGCTGCTCATCGAGCGCTGGTCGAGGTTGACCTCCCAGTCCGCCTGCGGGGCGAAGCCGATCGTCTCGACCCGGCAGCTCAGCCCGGCCGTCACGGTCAGCCGGTGGGGCATCTCGTGGTTGATTAAGAGCAGGCCCTCGGGGTGGACGTTGTGGGCGAAGACCCGGAACGACTCGACGATGGCCTCGAGGTTGGGGTAGACGTCCAGGTGGTCCTCCTCGATGTTGAGGATGGCCGCCAGCTTCGGGTGATAGTTGTGGAAGGACCGGTCGAACTCGCAGGCCTCGACGACAAGCTTATCGGACGCGCCGAGCCGCCACCCGCCGCCGATCTGCGGGCAATTCGCCCCGACGATCACCGACGGGTCGAGCCCAGCCTGGATCAGCACATGCCCGAGCATCGAGGTCGTCGAGCTCTTGCCGTGCGTGCCGGCCACCGCGATGCCCGTACGGTCCGCCATCAGTCGGCCGAGCATCTGAGCGTACTTAAGGACGGGGATGCCGCGCTTGTGCGCCTCGACGACCTCCGGGTGCATGGCTGGAATCGCGGCCGAGATCACCACCAGGTCCGCCTCGGGCAGGCTCGCGGCCGTCTGTTGGAGGTTGACCGCGATGCCGTGGGCCACCAGGTCAGCCACCGTCGACGAGTTAGACATATCCGACCCGCTGCATCGCGCGCCGGCCTGGCCGGCCATGCGCGCCAGGCCCGACATGCCGCAGCCGCCGACGCCCACAAAATGGACGCGCTGCCGCGCCAGCGGGATGCTCCGAGATGGACTGTTGACCTGGGAACCGCTCATGGAGGGTGACGGGGCGAGGTTGAGTGTGAGATTCATAGTGGAACAAACGCTCAAATATTAGGCACGGGAACGGATCGTCCTGTGCAGGTGAAATCGAACAGATCGGCTTGCGGAATGCAGTTTTATACGACTGGCGTTCTGAGACTCGTCGGCTACCATGACGATCATGAGCATAGGAAGCTTCTGCCTGGTCCTGCACGGCCACCTGCCCTACGTCCTGCGCCACGGCATCTGGCCGCACGGCGAGGACTGGCTCTACGAGGCCGCCGCCGAGACGTACCTGCCGATCCTGGCCATGATCGACGAGTGCGTCTACTTCAACTGCAAGCCCCGCCTGGTCATGGGCCTGACGCCCGTCCTGCTCGAACAGCTCGCCCACGAACATTTTAAGAAGGGCTTCGAGCATTACCTCAAGGACCGCATCGAGCGCGCCCGCCAGGACCGCAAGGACTTCGAGTCGTTCGGCAACGGCCACATGATGTACCTGGCCGACCAGTGGGTCGAATGGTTCACCAAGCTCGGCCAGCAGTTCGCCGCCATCAAACGCGACATCCCCGCCGCCTATGCCGAGCGGGCCCGGGCGGGTCTGATCGAGATCCTCACCTCCGCCGCCACGCACGCCTACCTGCCCCTGCTCTATGAGGATGCGTCGATCCGCGCTCAGCTCCGCGCGGGCCTCTCCTCCTCGCACCGCATCCTGGGCTTTAAGCCCACGGGCATGTGGCTGCCCGAATGCGCCTACCGCCCCGGCGGGAACTGGAACTCCCCGAATCATTGGGCGGGCAAGGGCGGCAGGATCGGCATCGAGCACCTCGTCGCCGACGAGACGATCAACCACTTCTTCCTCGAGCACCACCTGATCGAGGGCAGCAACAGCGAGCAGGTCTTCAACGACGGCCAGTGGTGGAAGGTCGCCTGGGACGAGGGCGAGAAGTACGCCTCGCGCGGCTGGAAGAGCGTGCACGAACCCCAGGGCCTTAACAGCGACGGCACGGGCCTGGCCCGCGTCTCGGTCTTCGGACGCGACCCGGGGGTGTGTCAGCAGGTCTGGTCCGGCGCCATCGGCTACCCGGCCGACGGCGTCTACCTCGAGTTCCACAAGAAGTGGGGCGCCAAGCGAGGCCTGCGCTACTGGAAGATCACCGGGAACAAGGTCGACCTCGGCGACAAGCACCTCTACTACCCCGAGAACGTGCCCGGCAAGCTGCACGAGCACGCCTCGCACTTCGTCAACTTCGTCCGCGCCCGCTTGTGGGACTATCACAACCGCACGGGCCGGCACGGCGTCTGCGTCGCCTGCTTCGACGCCGAGCTCTTCGGCCACTGGTGGTTCGAGGGCGTCCGCTTCCTCCGCGACGTGATGCTCTCGCTCAACTCCGACCCGGACGTCGACGTCGTCACGTCCGAGGAATACCTGCACAACCACCCGCCGGACAAGGTCGTCTCCATCCCCGAGGGCTCCTGGGGCGACGGCGGCGACCACCGCGTCTGGGCCAACCCGCAGGTCAACTGGATGTGGGACATCGAGTACCGCTGCGAGGCGATGTTCGGCAAGCTCACCTGCGAGCTGTCCTGGCAGACCAACAAGCAGGTCGAGGAGCTGCTCAAGAAGGCCGCCCGCGAGCTGCTCCTGCTCCAGGCCAGCGACTGGCAGTTCAACATCACCCGCGGCCAGTCGATCGACTACGCCATCAAACGCTTCATGCAGCACGTCGCACGCTACGAGGTCCTGCTGGACCTGGCTGAGCGGGCTGCCCACGACACGGCCTACCTGGGCAAGCTCAACGAGATCGAGCAGTTCGAGGTCAAGGACGCCGAGGTCCACGACGTGATCTTCCCCAACATCGACCTCAAGTGGTGGGCGATGTAGCCCCCCCGGAAGTGCGAGTCGGAAGCCAAGACACACTGCACACGATTCAGGCCCAGGCTGCCGATGCCTGGGTTTTTTTCACTCATGCAGCAGCCTGTTTAGCCTCTCTGGGTTGGTGGGAATCATCTCACGCTCCGGACGCTGCTGTGGCAGCGGTCGTGATGGGTCCGGGGGCGTGATGGGCGGGTAATCCCGGTTGATCCGCCAACGCAGGTAGGTCCAGCCGCGCCAGTCCTTGAGCTTCATGCGCAGGTCGTCCTGCATGTTGAACTGCACGAACCCAGCCTGGGCCTGGATCTCCCGGTCTTTGGCGTGCTCCCTCAGCCACGCGACCGCCGGGATGGCGCTCGGCCCGAGCTTGTGAAGGTAGCACAGGTCGATCGGCTCGCTCGTGCCGTTGATCTCCCGGCAGTGCCTGACGTTGTACCAGGCGATGGCGAAGTCGAAGTCCACGAACGCCGCCGCGTAGAGCATCGCCGTCAGCGTCAGGGCGTTGGCCCGGATCAGCCACTCGTTGGGCAGCCGGCGGACCAGCCGCACGATGATCCACACCAGCCCCAGCGCCACCAGCACCAGCCAGAACGCCGCCGCCACCCGCCAGCGCGACAGCGAATAGAAATCGACATAAAGATCCAGCCGCCATGCGGCCGTGAAGGTCAGCAGGATGTTCTGCGCGATCCAGAGGTAGACCAGCCGCCGGGCCAGCGGGCTCTTGTCCGCCGGGCTGCTGGGCGAGAACGTGACGAACACGAACGCCCCCGCCAACAGCGCCGCGACCACCAGCGGGTACGCCCCGCGGTGCGCGTACTGGGCGTAGGTCATCCCCGCCGGCAGCGTCATCCCCGCCCAGAGATAGACCAAGTCCATGATCGTCTGCACGGCGAACAGCACGTTGAACAGCACCAGGCAGTGCACGATCACCGTCAGCGTCAGCTTGTCCTGGATCGCCGGCATCGGGATGACGATCGTCCGGCGTGACTTGGCCGGCGAGATCGTCCGCAGACGCAGGAGCGCCCACACCCCCAGGGCCACCACCGCCCAGAGGAACCAGCGATCGATCGCGATCAGGTCCTTCAGCCAGTCATAGAGATTGTCCCAGACCCATCGCAGATAGCGGTGGATGATCGGGTTGGCCTCGTTGAACAGCAGCAGGAAGAACCCCGTCAGCACCAGCGGGATCCCCCACGTCAGCACCCCCCGGAACACGCTCAGCGGGTGTTCGCCGCGCCGCTGGGCGAACTTGCAGGTGATCCACAGGTCACGCAGCGGCTTGAACGGCGTCTGCACGCTGAACTCCACCGCCCGCAGCACCCAGCGTGAGATCCGTCCACCCCGTCCCTGCCGGCGGATCATCACCAGGGACATCAGCCCCGCCGCGCTCAGCACGCCGACTCGCCAGTTGACGCTCAGCGCCCCCGCCACGCCCAGGCCAAGGATGCCCAGCGACAACACCCACCCCATCCTCGAGTGCGGCCCACCCCCGCGCGCCAGCGCCACGAGCAGCAGCAGCACCGCGAACGCACCGACCGTCCAGCCCAGTACGTGCCGGTAGAAGAGCACGTCCGCCGCCGCCACGATTACCAGGCAGGCCGGCAGGTACCACGAAGTCTTGCGCATAGACGGGCTCCGAAGAAATCAGAGACACCCACGCCAACGGTCCACAGCGAGTCTCGAAGCGAAAAATGAGTCAACGATGCGATGTTCGTTAGTGGTACGCCGACTGTCAACGCTCAGTTCAAGAATAAGCCGACCACCCCCGGAAGTTTTGTTTGAACGAGTCCAGACGACGAAAAAAGCCCGGGCGGTCGTGCCCGGGCTTGTGGGTTTCTTCGGACTCTCGCAATTACCGTCACTGCGTCCCCGGCCCCGCCGCCTGCTCGGGGGTCAGCGTTGGCCCCTTAAGGTCCTGCGGCTGGAACTTGAGCACCTTGTAGGCCCCCAGCTGCCGGCGCAACCCCCAGTTGAACGGGCCCGCCAGGTGGATCTGCGACGCGGTGAAGTAGATCTCCCCGTTGGGCCCGAGCGCGAAGGTGTCCGGCCAGACCAGGCGCGGGTCGCGGACGAGGATGCTCATCTGCCCCTGCGGGTCGCGGCGGACGATCGCGTCCCACTCCAGGGCTGTGTGGTAGAGGTTGCCCTTGGCGTCCATCACCAGCCCGTCGGAGGCCGGCGAGGGGCCGAGATTCTTGACCTTGGCGGCGAGATCCTCCGTCGACAGGCTCGCATCGCGCAGCGCCGCCGTCGACACGGCGTAGAGGGTGTGCGACGTCAGGGCCTGGTAGTAGAGCGTCTGCTTGTCGGGCGACAGGGCGATGCCGTCGGAGTTGACCTTGGGCCGGATCGCCAACGGCGCCAGCCACCACCGCCCGCCGACGTGCAGCACCACGTCCTCGGACTTGGTCGAGGGATCGTCCTCGAGCAACCGCCGCACGGACCTATCCGCCAGGTTCAGCACCACGATCGCCCCTACGCCCGAGTCGGTCATGTAGGCATAGCCCGCGTCGTTGTCGACGCGGACGTCGTTGAGGTAGCTGTGCGGCTGGACGCTGTGCGAGTCGAAGTAGAAAGTCTTGGCGATCGTGTTCGTCGCCAGATCCACGTCCAGCAGCTTGGGGCCTCCCGGGATGACGCCGGACATCCAACGCGGGCTGCCGGTGTCGAGGATCCACAGGTGGTCGCGGTCGTCGACGTAGACGCTCTGCACGCAGACAAACTGGCCGAGCGCCTGCCCGCCATCGGTCTTGCCGTCCCACTGGTTCCAGTAGTCGTTCGGGTACGGCTGGGGCTGGCCCGTCGCGTCAACCTCGGCCACGGCGTACGTCGGCTGCTTGCCCCAGAAGGGGAAACTGACAAACATCCGGCCGGTCTTGGAGACGGCGACGCCCGTGACCTGCTCACGCGGGAACTCGGCTGCGACGGACAGGGCGTCGGGGTTGATCGTCGTGTACTGCGCCCGGTGGGCGAGGCAGCCGGTCAGCAACAGGGGGATCACCAGCAACAGGGTCGTGCGATGCGGCATGGAAGGCTCCCGATCAGAGGAGGCCCGTGCGCGTAAGGCACGGCGCCGTAAGGTAGTTCGTCGGTCGCTTCCCACGTTTGACGACCAGAGTTCCCAGACGCTAATGTTATGGGTCCACGGACCAGCCAACGCGAAGTCCGCCCCAAGGCCTGCCCCCTTCGTCTAGTGGCCTAGGACATCGGATTCTCAGTCCGAGAACAGGGGTTCGACTCCCCTAGGGGGTATTAAGGTTTTATCAGCCAGCACCCCTCGCGGGGTGATGGGTCGGCCGCCTTGCCCCGGGCAAGGTTTTTTTTGTGATACTCCCTGACGTATCCGGATCGTAATGCGTGAGGGTCGGATCGGCTGACGGCGCGAATGAGGGGGGTCCGCCGTGACGTCAGGCCCCGGCGCTGCATCGACGGCATCCCCCGCTAGTCCTGATCGAAGTCGTGTGCTGGCACGCCCCGGCTGGAGGAAGCGACTCGATGAGTGAGGTGTACCTGATCACGCCCGTGATCCTCCTGGTGGTCGTCTTCGTGTCGGCCCTGCTGGATCGTTGGAGCGTGCCGGTCATTCTCATCGCCCTGGGGGCTGGAATCCTCTTCGGCAGCGACGTGCTGAACTGGTGGGACTTCAGCGACGTGGCCCTGACGAGCCAGATGGCGAACATGGCCCTGGTGTTCATCCTGTTCCAGGGAGGGTTCAGCACCAGGCGGGAACACCTGCGGGCCGTGGCGTTGCCAGCTGGGGGCCTGGCCACGTGGGGCGTCATCCTCACGGCCGCCGCCACCTTCATGGTCCTGTGGGGATGTCTCCGATGGCCCCTGGAAAAGGCCATGCTGCTGTCGGTGATCATCTCATCGACGGATGCCGCCGCCACCTTCTCGATCCTTCGCCGCCAGTCGCTGCCCCACAAGCTCTCTTCCATCGTGGAGATCGAGAGCGCGGCCAACGACCCGATGGCCATCCTGCTGACCTTGGCGGCCGTTCAGGCCTTGACCATCGGCGACGCACGGTGGCATGTCGTAGCCCTGGCCTTCCTCTGGAAGTTCGCCGCGGGCGTCGGCGTCGGGTGGCTGCTCGGGCACGCGGCGACCTGGCTGTTCAACCGTCTGCGGCCGCAGGACCGCGGCCATTACTACATCCTCTCTTTCGCCGTGATCCTGCTGATCTACGGCCTGGGTGAGATGGCCGCGAGCAGCGCGATGCTCGCCGTGTTCGTCGCGGGATATGTGATGGGCAATCGGCCCTTCGTTCACAAGCAGGGCGTGGCGAACTTCGTGTCCGCCCTCTCCACCATCGCCGACACCAGCATGTTCGTCATGATGGGCCTGTTGGTCTACCCCCACCAGTGGGCGGACTTGTGGCTCCAGGGCATCGTGCTGTTCGTGGTGCTGGCCTTCGTGGCCAGGCCGGTGGCGGTCTGGCTGGGCACTCCGGGCATGAGATTGGGAGCGAGGAACAAGCTGTTCATCTCTTGGGCCGGCCTGCGCGGCGCGGTCCCGATCATCCTGGCGACCTATCCCATGGCCGCGGGAATGGCGGTCGGTCAGGACGTGTTCAACCTCGTGTTCTTCGCCGTGATCCTGTCCGTGGCGTTTCAGGGATCGACCCTGGGCCTGCTGGCCAGGTGGCTGAATCTCTCCACGCAGTCCCGCCCAAGGCCGTTGTACAACCTTGAATTGGTCACGATGGCCAAGAGCGACATGGACCTGATCGTCGTGGACATCCCCGGCCCGCGGGACCAGCCCGGCCCCTTGATCTCCGACCTGAGGCTCCCCCCCGGCTCGGTCATCACGCTGGTCACGCGCGGCGAACAGGTCGTCATCCCCAAGGGGGGCACCCGCCTGCTGGGCTGGGATCAGGTCACCGTGTTGGCGCATGTGACGGACGAGGGGGCCGTTCGGGCCGCGTTGACGACCCCCGCCGGTGCGTCGGCGACAGTCGCCGATGCCCCGTGAAACCCGCGAGGCCTTAACCCACGGCTGCTCCAGTCTCTTGAGAGCGACGGCACGATCCGAGAGACAGGTCAGACATCGACGTTTTAGCGCCTGTTGGGGCGTGATCACTGTATATCGCTCCCCGACGCGAAGATCCATCCAGACGAGGTCGTGGTTCAAACAAAAGAACCCGCCGGCCGAGGCCGACGGGTCTGGCCTTCTTTTTCTTACGTTTGATCCGCGAGGCGTGAGGTTCACCAGTTCTCGCCGCTGCGCTCGCCGCCGCGGTCACTGCGGCCGGAGTAGCCGGAGCTGCGCCCACCGCTGCCGGAATAGCCGCCACGACCGCCGCCACCCGAGTAACCGCCGCCCCCGCCACCGGCCTTCGGACGCGCCTCATTGACCGTCAGGGCCCGGCCTTCGAACTCCTGGCCGTTGAGCGCCTCGATCGCCGCCTGACCCTGGCTGTCGTCGGGCATGGTCACGAACCCGAAGCCGCGCGGCCGGCCCGTCTCACGATCCGTCACGATCGCCGCTTCCTGTACCTCGCCATGCTGTGCAAAGAGCTCCCGAAGCGCATCTTCCGTCGTCCGATAGTTCAGATTGCCCACATAGATCTTCATCGACACGTTCTCCGAAACAAAAAAAGGTCCTGACTCGAGGGGTCCTGGCCAGCCGAATCCAAATAGGCCCGCCACGCCACGCCCAGAAACCGCCGACGACCGCCGCCGGACAGACCCCAAGAGTATACTTTCGCTTCGAACTTTGGCCAGAGAAATCTGAAGGCTCTATCAAGTTAAGATCCATCAGTCGCTAACAGCCATTTTGGTCCAATTCCTCGATTGTCTATAAAGCATGTAAGCATCGAGAGTCGTGAATTCCTCGACGGTCGGTCCTGGCTGTGAGGTTGGCGTGCGGCATGGAAAGGGGACAATGGGCTGGCATGTCCACCGTTCCTACGCCCGCTCAACACGAACCGGCAACGAGCCGAGAAATGCCCGTGATGCGTTCGCGCCGGGCGTTTGACTCGACGGCGGGGGTGTTTCTCCTTCTTTACTTTACCGCGGCCATCGGATCGATGGTTCATTGCGGCAACGCCTACGACGAGATCTCGCACCTGGCCTCCGGCGTCAGCCACCTGCTCACCGGCGACTACCGGCTCAACGCCGAGCAGGGGGCCTTCGCCCAGCGCTGGCCGGCGCTGGCCGTGGCGTGGGGGCCGTTCGAGTTTCCCAGCCTCGACGAGCCGGGCTGGCGGCTCTCGAACGAGTGGTGGGTGGGCCAGCGGTACTTCTTCGAGCTGGGCAATGACCTGGCGGCGCTGCTGTTTCGCGCCCGGCTGATGGTGGTGCTGCTCGGGGTAGCGCTGGGCGTGTGCGTCTACGCCTTCTCGAGCCGGCTCTTCGGCCCGGCTGGGGGGCTGATCTCGCTGGGGCTCTACGCGCTCAACCCCGCCATCCTGGCGCACACCACGCTGACGACCTCCGACGCCGCCGCGGCGCTGGGATTCACGCTGGCGGTGGGGTTGTCGTGGCGTGCGATGCAACGGCTCACCCTTGCGAGCATGTTCGCGGCCGGGGCGGGCGTGTCGCTGCTGTTCCTCTGCAAACCCTCGGCCTGGGCGGTGCTGCCGATGCTGGGCGTGATGGCGGTGGTGCACACGATCGGCCGGCCCACGAAAGTCGGCGACGTGGCGGCTCCCCCGAAGCTGAGGACCGCCGGCAGGGCGGCAAGGTGGGCGACGCTGTTCGCGGTGATGGCCGTGATGGTCTACGCCTCGATCTGGGCGGCCTTCGGCTTCCGTTTCGAGATGATGCGCCCCGATCGTGCTGTTGCCCCGACGCAGCCCGCCGAGCGACTGCTCATGACCTGGGACGAACTGCTCAAACAGGATGACGCCGCCACCCGCGCGGTGGCGTTCCTGCGTGAGCATCGCACGCTGCCCGAGGGCTACCTCTGGGGCATGGCCTACGCCTGGCAGAATGCCCAGGAGCGGGCGACGTTCTTCAACGGCGCCTACAGCATGCGGGGCAGCCTTGCCTTCTTCCCCTACGCCTTCCTGGTCAAGACGCCCCTCGGCACGCTGGGCGTTCTGGCGATGGCGCTGGCGGCGAGCGTGATGTGCCGGCAACGACTGCGGTCGCGACTTTTTCGAGCGACGCCCTGGCTGACGCTCATCGGCGTCTACGGCGCGATGCTGCTGCTGAGCCCCTTGAACATCGGCCACCGGCACATGCTGCCGATCTACCCGGCCCTGTTCATCCTCGCCGGCGCGTCGGCGGCCCGGCTTGGTTCATCGCGTCGAGTGATCCGCCTGGCCGGGCCGACGCTGGTGCTGCTGGCGGCGTTTGAGACGGGGCTGGTGTACCCGAACAATCTCGCGTTCTTCAATGCCCTGGTCGGCGGGCCGGCACGCGGGCACTTGCACCTGGTCGATTCCTCGCTGGAATGGGGCCAGGCGCTGCCGGACCTGGCGGATTATCTTCACCGCAACGTCCAGCCGGGCACGCCGACTTATCTCGCCTACTTCGGCACGGGTGACCCGCGCTACTACGGCATGGACACCTACCGCCTGGCCGGGTACCCCGACACGTTCGTCCCGCCGGTCGCGCCCAGACCGCTCGATCCGGGCGTTTACTGCGTCAGCGCCACGGTGCTGATGGCCGTGAATAAGCCGCTCTCCGGGCCGTGGTGCGTGCCCTACGAGGACGCCTATCAGCGCTACCGGGAGCTGTTCGATGAGTATCAACAGACGCGTTCGGACCCCGAGCGTGCCGAGGCCTGGAAGGCGCGATTCACGCCACGCGAGCAGTACGACGTCCTCCGTCGTTACGAGCAGACGCGCACGGCCCGCCTGTGTGCCTGGCTCCGCCGCAACCGCCCCGAGCCGGACGCGATGATCGACTATTCGATTCACGTCTATGATCTGTCAGCCGAGGATCTCACGGCGGCGCTCCAGGGCCAGCCGCCCGAACCGTTCCTCGAGCAGCCGCAGGTGCACGACGGGCCTGCTTCTGAATGAAAGGAGAGTCATGACCCAAGCGTTGATGCCGCCGGTTCAGTCGGCCGATCCGCGGAGTCCGTCGCAATCCGTTCGCTGGTGGCGGTGGCTGCTGCGATGGGTGTACAAGCTGGTCCGAGCGGTGCTGATCGCGTGGGTCGTGGCGGTGATCGTGGCCTGCTCATTCGAGAACAAGTTCATCTTCTTCCCCACGCCCTACCCCCAGGGCGACTGGGCCCTGGCCCAGGGCGACAAGGTCGGCCCGCCGTTCGTCTACGACGTCGATCTGCGGGCCGCCGACGGCGTCAAGCTCCATGGCTGGTACTGCGCGCCCGAGCCCTGGTCGCAGGGAAAACCCACGGAAGATCGGCCGGTGATCCTGCTCCTGCACGGCAACGCGGGCAACGTGACCCACCGTTACGAGTGGGCGGAGGACTTGGTGCGTCTGCCCGCCGACGTGTTCATGCTCGACTATCGCGGCTACGGCAAGAGCGAGGGTTCGCCCGATGAGGCCGGGGTTTACCTGGATTCCCAGGCGGCCTGGAAATTCCTGACCGAGGACCGCAAGATCGCCCCCCGGCGGATCGTCCTGCTGGGTGAATCGCTCGGAGGGGGGGTCGCTGTGGACCTGGCGAGCCGGGTCCAGCCCGGCGGCCTGGTTATCCAGAGTTCATTCACAAGTATCCACGACGTGGCCCGCCGGCATTAC
>JADZCW010000160.1 GCA_020851395.1 Phycisphaeraceae bacterium | reverse complement strand
GACGAAGGGGTTGATGTCTTGGACGTTCACGAGGCCGTCGAGGTTCAAGTCGCCGGGCGAGCCGGCGTACTCGAAGGCGCCTAGATCGACGCCGGGGCCGAGGATGCGCGGGCGACCGTCGAGATCCGTCTTGAGCGGGCGGCCGTCAGGGGTCAAGGCCAGGGCGCTAAGGCCGGCACCGATGCAGGGACTGGACAAGGCGAGATGAAGGTCTCCGGGGTCGTCGTCGGGCGTGTCCCAGAGGCCATCGGCGCCGGGGCTGGGCTGGCGCATGAATCCGGGGTCGCCACCGATGAGGCTGGCCTGCTGGCGATAAGGACCCTCGATGTCTGGGTTTGTGGCGGCCAGATTGCCGGCGAGAATGGTGTTGCGTAGATCGACGGTCGAGCCCCTGCCGACGTAGATGCCGCCGGCGTACGGGTTGTTGCTGCCGAGGTAGCGCGGGTCGACGTCGACCCTGTTGGCGGTGACGGTGCAGTGGGTAAGGACGGCCTGGCCGAAGACGGCCATGGCCCCGCCGGTTCCGGTTGAGAGGTTGCCGGCGATCAGGCAGCCGGTCATCGTCAGGGGGTTGGATGCCGCGAAGTACACCCCCCCGCCGAGGCCGAAGCCGCCGTGGGCGATGTTCCCGACGATCCGGCAGTTGGTGAGGCTGGCCTGGGCGTCGTGGATCACGGCGATGCCGCCACCGCCGGGGGTATCGTCCATGGTCCGGTTGTTGAGGATCTGGCAGTCGATGAGGGTCGCTCGTCCGATGTTGGAGACCAGGACGCCACCACCCTGCCCCCAGTTGCCGTATTCGACGTAGTTGTCCGCGATGGTGCAGCCGGTGAGGATGGCCTGGCCAAAGGGGATGCTCAGGCCGCCGCCACTGTTGCGGCCGTAGTTGCCCCGCACGGTGCAGCCAAGCATCGAGACGGTGCTGTCGTACCAGATGGACAGGCCGCCGCCCTCTGCGTTGCTGCGGTTGTCAGCGATGTCACAATCGATCATCGTGACCAGGCTGGGGAGGAAGACTTGTGGTTGCCCCTCGACCGTCACGTCCCTGTGATTGACGCGAACGCCGGTGGCGGAATTGTTGTGGATCGAGCAGCGGGTGACGACGGCGGTGCAGCCGAACAGGCCCAGACCTCCCTGGCTGTTGCGATGGAATTCGCTGTCGACGATCGTCAGGTCGCTGGCGCCAGCGGACACCCCGGCTACACCGTTCAGAGCGAACAGACTACGCGAGATGGTCGCCGTGCAACGGATGAGTGACAGGCCGGACTGGTCTCTGTCGAAGTGGTGAAGAATCTGGCATCCTGTCAGGGTCACGGCGCTGTCGGCGGCGTCGATGGCGCCGCCGTTGTCGAGGGAGAGGGCGTGATTGTCCTGGATTGTGCAGTCAGCAAGAGAAGCCTGGGCATGGATGATCTTCAGTCCGCTGCCCCGGCCCTGGACGTAGTTGCCGCTGATGTCGCAGGCGACGAGGGAGGCCTGGGAGTTGGCGTCGAGGAAGAGGCCGCCGCCGCGGCCCTTGTCGCCCGAGGCGCTGTTGACGCTGATGGTGCAGTGGCTGAGGAAGACGTGGCTGGTCACGGCGGCGCTGCCGAGGGCGTAGAGGCCTCCGCCGGAGTCGGCGCCATTGCCATCGAGCGTGGCGTGGTCCAGGACGGCGGAGGTATTGAGGAGGTAGAGGCCGCCGGCAAGCCGCTCGAACGCGGGGAGGGCGAGGGGCTGACCGCTGGATGTCGAGGCGCCGGCCAGCGTGGCTAAGGTCCATGGCCGGGGGAATTCGTCATCGTCATAGAAGCTGGACCGGCTGGCGGAGTTGTATTGGATCAGGCAGTTGGTGAGGCTGAGCTGCCCGTCCCGGGCGTAGATGCCGCCGCCGCCGTAGCGGGACATGCACCAATCGATGGTGACGTCCAGGAAGTTCACGGCCGCGTCGTCGATCCAGATGCCAGCGCCGGGGGTGTCGATGAGGTAGCCACGAGTGATCTTCAGCCCCTGGAGCGAGACGTGACCGCCGACGATGCTCAGGACGCGGGACATCCACACCGCGTCGATGGCCAGGAGATCCCGACCCGGGCCGACGACGGTCAGATCGGCGACGATCGGCAACTCGGCGCCAGCGAGTCTGATCGTGCGGGGCCCGTCGATGAAGAGGCTGGGGGCGAAGGTGATGATGTCCGCGGCGGCGCCAGCGGGGGCGTCGGCGACCGGGGCATCAGCGTTGGCGGCGAGGATGGCCTCGCGGAGGGTCAATTGACCGTCGCTCTCGACGGTATCCAGGAGCGAGTCGACGACGTAGGTCGTACCGCTGAGCAGGACGCGAGGTTCGAGCGGCTCAACGGCGGGCGCGTCGGGGTGGCGCGAAGTCATGCAGAGCCCCATTCCATCCCCACCCCGTGGGCCATGCGGGCAAGTAAGAAACCACAAGATGACTGGACATCATCTTCGGCCGAAACAGGCTTCAGACTTTATGCGCGGCCGGGGATGGCACTTGGGGCTAGAGGCCGTGCAGGGGGCTGAACTTGGTCGTAAGGTGGTCGAGAAGCGGATCGGCGGAGAGTGGTCGGCCCGTGATCATGACGCACAGGTCGTGGGATCGATGCCGCATGCCCTGCTGGTGGATGTTCTTACGCAGCCAGGCCAGTAGCGGCGCGAAGTCGCCGGCGGCGAAGTGGGCGTCGAGGTCGGGGATGGCGGCGCGGGCGGCCTGGAAGAACTGGGCGGCGTAGAGGTTGCCCAGGGTGTAGGTGGGGAAGTAGCCCAGGGAACCGATGGACCAGTGGATGTCCTGCATGCAGCCGCGGGCGTCGTCGGGGACTTCAATGCCGAGGCAGGCTCGATATTTTTCGTTCCAGGCCCCCGGGAGGTCGCGGACGCTCAGCGAGCCGTCGATCAGGGCAAGCTCAAGCTCGAAGCGGATCATGATGTGCAGGTTGTAGGTGGCCTCGTCGGACTCGGTGCGGATGAGGGAACGCTGGACAAGGTTGACGGACTCGTAGACGTCGTCGAGGGAGAGGCCGTCGAGTTGGGCGTCGAGGTGCTGTTGCATCAGGGGCCAGCACCACTGCCAGAAGGGTCTGGATCGGCCGACGAAGTTTTCCCAGGTGCGGCTCTGGCTCTCGTGGATGGCCAAGCCGACGGCGGAGCCGCGCGGCGTGCCGTGGTGTTCCGGGGGCAGGCCCTGGTCGTAGAGGCCGTGGCCGGACTCGTGCAGGACGCCGCCGAGGGATTCGAGAAGGCCGTCCTCGCGATAGCGCGTGGTCATGCGGACGTCGGTGGGATGGAAGCCGGAGCAGAAGGGGTGAGCGGAGACGTCGAGCCGGCCGCGATGGAAGTCGAAGCCGATGCGCTGGGCGACCTGCCGCACGAAGGCCTGCTGGGCGGGGATGGGGATGGGGCGGGAGGCGAGGTGGTTCTTGGGCTTTTTCGGGCCGTCGAGGAGTCTCTGGACCAGGTCGACGAGGCGGGGACGCAGGGGGTCGAAGACGCGGCGGACCTCGGCGGCGGTGCAGCCGGGCTCGTAGCCGTCGGCCAGGGCGTCCCAGAGGTGTCCCCCGGAAGGTGTCTCGGAAGCACGCTCGGCGGCGCTGAGGCACTGTGCTTGTTTGCGGACGAGGGTGACGACCTGCTCGAGCCAGGGGGCGAAGGAGGCGAAGTCGTTCTTCTGGCGGGCCTGGGTCCAGGCGTGGACGCAGAGGCTGGTGACGCGTGAGATTTCTTCGACCAATTCCGAGGGGACACGGCGGGCGCGGTCGTAGACGTGGCGGAGCTCGCGGAGGTTGACGGCCTGGTCGCTGAGCGGAGCGGACTTGAGCGCGGGGTCGTCCTCACAGGCTTGCAGGCAGCGGCCGACTTCTTCGTCGATGAGCATCTGGTGCGCGAGTCTGGACATCAGGGAGGTCTGGCGGCTGCGGTGCTCGACGCCGCCGGGGGGCATCATGGTCTCCTGGTCCCACCACAGGAGGCTGGCGGTGCTCTCGAGCAGGGATCGCTCGCGAACGCGGGCGAGGAGCTGGTCGTAGGCCTGTCGGGCCTGGGGGGTGTGGAAGATCTCAGCCATGCGGGGATTGTAATGGTCGCGGCGTCCCGGGGCTTGATTCGTGATGGGGCGTGGAATCGCTAGGCGAGGCCGCGGCGAAGGCGCTCGACGACGACCGAGGCGAGGTAGACCAGGCCGGCGGCGAGGACGATGGCGGACTCGGGACTGACCTGGGTGCCGTAGACGAGCATCCGCGGGCCGGTGGTGACCACGGCGCACAGGAGCGTGGCGATGAGCATGAGTGAGCCCATCCGCCAGGCGTGGTGCGCGGCCGTCGCGGCGGGCAAGGTCAGGAGCGCGATGACCAGGATCAGGCCCACGACCTGGATCAGGCAGACGACCGTCAGGGCGACGAGGCTCAGCAGGAGGATGTTCATGGCCAGGACATTGACGCCCTGGAGCTGGGCCTGCTGCTGATCGAGGCAGATGGCGAGCAAGCGTTTGTGGAAGAGCATCAGGGCGCCGACAATCACGGCGTCGAGGAAGGCCATCAGCAGGAGCTGTTCACGCGAGACGAAGGAGATGCTGCCGAAGAGGTAGCTCATCAATTCGGCGTGATATCCGGGGGTGAGCTTGATCAAGAGGATGCCGATGGACATGCCCACGGCCCACATGGCGCCGATGAGGGTGTCGAGGCGCTCCCTGGCGCGGTGGTGGATCAGGCCGATGATCACGGCCGAGGCGAGGGACCAGAGGATGGCGCCGCCGAGGGGGGTGAGCCAGCCGAGGGACTGGGGGTAATGGGTGGAGAGGTAGATGGCGGTGCCGATGCCGCCGACGGCCATGTGGGCGATGGCGCCGGCGAGGAAGACGATGCGGCGGGTGATGACGTAGGGGCCGATCAGGCCGCACGCCAAACTGGCCAGGAGGCCGGCGAGAAGGCCCGTGCCCAGGAACGGGTTGTGACGCATGGACTCGATGAAGGGGATCATCGCGGCTCCGCCTTGGGCTTGGACGTGGCGTGGGGAAGATGAAGGTCGGTGTGGACGTGGCCGTGGTCACAGCCGGGGTCGCTCAGGGGGCAATCGGGCTCGTGGTGGACGAGCATGACGTGCTGGTGGCCGTACATCTCGGCGATGATTTCCGATGTCACCTCGCCGGCGCGGTGGCAGGTCAGGCGGCGATTGAGGCAGGCGACACGCTTGAGGTGGGTTGAGACGAAGGAGATGTCGTGGGAGACCATGACGATGGGGATGCGCTCGTTGAGCTGATGCAGGAGGTCAGTCAGGCCACGCTCGGCTTGGGCGTCGACGCCGGCGGTGGGCTCATCCAGGAGGAGCATCTTGGCATCGGAGGCCAGGGCGCGGGCGATGAGCACACGCTGGCGCTGGCCGCCGGAGAGGGTGCCCAGGCGGCGATTCGCGAGGTCGGCGACGGCGGTTTGCTCCAGGGCGGCGCGGGCGGCTTCGACGTCGGGGCGGCTGTAACGCAGGCCCCAGGAGGAGCGATGGAGGCGGCCCATCAGGACGACGTCAAGGACGCTGGCGGGGACGGTGATGTCGATCTGGGCGTGCTGGGGGACGTAGCCGATGCGCGGGCGGACCTTGGCGGGGGGTTGACCGAGGACGCGGACCGTGCCGGTCTGGGGGGCGAGCAGGCCGAGGATGATCTTGAGGAGCGTGGTCTTGCCGCCGCCGTTGGGGCCAATGACGCCTAGGAAGTCGTCGGGCTCGACGACCAGAGAGACGTCGTCGAGGACGGGTTCGCCGGTTGAGCCCTGCTGGGCGTAGGCGAAGGTGACGTGGCTGAGCTCGACGATGGGGGTCGTCGTCGCGGCGCTGGTTGTGGTGGTGGATGGGGTCATGGGGAGGTGGTGGCGGGCAGGCCGGAGGCTTGGCGGAGGGCTTGGGCGACGTGGCGGAGATTGGCTTCGATGTCGCGGGCCTGGGGGTCGAGGGTCTGGAGCTGGGCGCCGACGGCGTCGGCGACGGCCTTGGCGCCGCGGCCGGAGACCTCGGGCTGGACGAAGATCACCTTGACGTTCTTCTCGCGGGCGAGGGTTTGCAGGGCGGTGAGCTGGGCGTCGGTGGGCTCCTTGCCCTGGACCTCGATGGGGACTTGCGTCAGGTCGTAGTCGTGGGCGAAGTAGCCCCAGGCGGGATGGAAGACGAAAAACGCTCCCCCCCCGGAAGTGGCCCCGGAAGTGGCCCCGGAAGT
>JADZCW010000159.1 GCA_020851395.1 Phycisphaeraceae bacterium | reverse complement strand
GCCGAGAGTGACGAACAGATGAACGATCAGTAAACCAACCCAACACGACACAACGGGCCGCCGACGGCCCGTTTGTCCTTTTCATCCAGTGAGCGAGGCAAGGTCATGCGTATCAAGTCCAGGCTGGTGTGTGCGGGGTTGATCTCGGCGACGCTTGCGGCCGGGCTCCTGTCCGGCTGCGGTCCGAGCACGAAGAAGCAGGTGGTCAGCGGCGCCGAGGTGCGATGGCGGCAGATGCGATCGACCATGGCCCTTCAGATGGCCCAGCAGCAGTTCGACACGGGCGACCTGGAGCTGGCCGAGAAGACCGTCACCAACGCCCTGGCCCAGGACCCCAAGAACGCCAAGCTGTACGTGCTGGCCGGGAGGATCAGCATCGAACGCGGGCAGCTCGAGCGGGCGTATCACTTCTTCGAGCAGTCGGTCGACCTCGACGGCAAGGCCCCGCAGCCGCACTACTACCAGGGCATCGTGCTCCAGCGCTGGCAGGAGTACGCGCGGGCCGAGGTTGAGTACCGCAAGGCCTTCGACCTCGAGCCGGACAATGTCTCCTACCTGATGGCCGTCGGCGAGATGCGGGTGGCCGACGGCAGGCCCGACGAGGCGCTCAAGCTCCTCGAGGGCAAGCTCGTCTACTTCGATCAGAACGCCTCGCTGCGCGTGGCGATCGGCCGGATCCACCAGATCGCCGGCCGGCCGCTCAAGGCCATCGATTACTTCCAGAAGGCCCTGATCCTCGATCCCGACAACCACGCCGTGGCCGAGGACATGGCGCTGGCCCAGATCGACGCCGGCCAGTTCGACGAGGCCGCCGCCACGCTGCGCCAGCTCATCGTGCTTCCCGAGTACAAGGACCGCAAGGACATCGCCCGCCTGCTGGCCAAGACGTACCTGAGCGTCGGCCGGATCGACGACGCCAGGGCGATCTACCTGCAGCAGCGTCGGAACGACCCCGAGGACGTTGAGGCCTGGGTCGGCCTGGGCGAGACAAGCTGGGCCAGCGGCGATGCCTCGGCGACACTGCTGGCGGCTGAGCGGGTGATGCGTCTGGCCCCCCAGCGGTCCGAGGGTTATCTGATGGCCGGTCTGGCCCTGCGCAAGCAGCACAAACCCGACCAGGCGGCCGGCATGTTCGAGAAGGCGTCCAAGGCCAGGCCCGACAACGTGGGGTCCATGCTCCTGTGGGGGGCCGCCCTGGAGGAGGCCGGTCGCAAGGACCAGGCCGCCAAGGTCTATCAGCAGGTGCTCGAGCGTGATCCGAATAACGATCGGGCCAAGAAACTGCTGGCCCAGGTCCGAGAGTAACAGGCGTTCCTGCCCGTCGGCGACGCCGTTTCTCGGCGTTCCGGTCGTGAGGGATATGGCCCGGATTTGTCAAGCCTAAGCGAGGACTCGTGTTCACGTTTCGCGCGAAAACTGCCGAGAAAACTGGGTAGGAAAGGTTGCGACGCGGTGTTTCCCGGGCGTTTTCGCGGGCTCCGCGTCATGGCCCGGCCCCCGATTTTTATGGGCCGGGGAGACGGTGCGTCATGACAGAACGTTCACGTCCTCTGATCCTGATCGCCGACGACGAGACGCACATCCTTCATGTGTTGTTGCTGCGTCTGACCCGGGCGGGGTATGACGTCATCACGGCGGAGGACGGCGCGTCGGCGTTGGAGATGTTCTCCCAACATGCCCCGCAGTTGCTGATTTCTGATCTTCAGATGCCGGGCTTCGGCGGGCTGGAGCTGTGCCGTCGCCTGGACGAATTGGACCCGACGCGTCGCATGCCGGCCCTGCTGCTGACGGCCCGGGGCATGGGGCTGCGTGAGAGCGACCTGAACGGCACGCGCGTGCGGGGGGTGATCAACAAGCCCTTCTCGCCCAGCGAGATTCTTTCACGTGTGCGCGAATTGACCGGTGTGCCGGAGAACAAACAAGAGGTCTGTGGACATCCGTGAACCAAACGACTCTCCTGGCCCCGGATCAGTCGACCGGCCGCTTGCTCGAACGGCTCGAGCGGTTGCGCGTGGCGGTCGTGATGGTGGACGGCCAGGGGCGGCCGAGGCTGCACGGGTCGGCCGGTCGTCTCGAAGAGGTGATCGTCCAGTCCCCGCAGTTCCAGACGGCCCTGACCCAGGCGTCCGGCACGCTCCGTCACGAGTCCGGGCGGCGGGTGGAGTTCTGGCCCGGGACGTCGGTCGTCGCCCTGCACACAAGCCGACGCCGCGAGAGCCCGCAGCGCCAGGGCTGGCCACTGCTGGCCCTGCTGCTGAGCGACACGCTCCTGCACGGCGAACACCTGATCCTCGCCTGCACCAGCCAGGGACTCGACTCCCGCGCCATCGTCAGCGAGGCGGCTGAGCTAGGCCTGCCCTCCGATCGGGAGGTCGAACGTCTGGCGTCCCTGCTCGGCTGGATGCAGCAGGACGCCCTGGAAGTCGTCCGCCGCTGCGGGGAGATCCAGACGCTCAGCCAGCAGCTCGGCGACTCCTACGAGGAGCTGAGCCTCGTCTACAAGTTCAGCTCGAACATGACCGTCAACCAGCAGCCCGGGGCGTTCTTCGAGAACGCCTGCGCGGAGCTTCTGGCGGTGGTGGGGCTGCGCTGGCTGGCGTTGTGCCTGGTGGACCATGAGCCGCGCTTGGGCATGCTGGCCGGGAAGGTGTTCCAGGCCGGCACGTCCCCCTGCCCGGCGTCCCGGCTGCACGAGGTCGGCCGGCGGTTCCTCGAACGTCCCGCGGCGGCCCATCGTCCGATCATCGAGGACACCCACGCCGCGGAGATCCCGGGGCTGGCGGACCTGGCCCGGGAGATGCTCGTGATCCGCCTGGAACGCGACGGCCGGCCCATGGGCGTGCTGCTCGGGGCGGACAAGGCCGACGGCTCGCACATCGGCTCGACCGACGCCAAGCTCTGCGACGCCCTGGCGTCGAGCCTGGTCATCTTCCTCGAGAACTTCATGCTGTTTGGCGACATGCAGTCGATGTTCATGGGCACGCTGCACGCCCTGACCAGCGCCATCGACGCCAAGGACAGCTACACCCACGGCCACTCCGAACGCGTGGCGTTCCTCACCCGCGCGCTGGCCCGTGCGGCCGGGCTGGACGAGAACACGACCGAGCGGGCTTACCTCGCGGCCCTGGTCCACGACGTGGGCAAGATCGGCGTGCCCGAGCACGTCCTGTGCAAGCCCGGCACGCTCAGCGACGAGGAATTCCGCCTGATCAAGCTCCACCCGGAGATCGGCGCCCGGATCATCCAGGACATCCCGCAGATGAAGGACCTGATCCCGGGCGTGCTCTACCACCACGAGCGGTGGGACGGCCTGGGCTACCCGCGGGGGTTCAAGGGCCAGCACATCCCGCTTCTGGGCCGGATCATCGCCCTTGCCGATTCCTTCGACGCGATGAGCTCGAACCGCTCCTATCGACCCTCGATGACGCACGACCAGGTCCTGCGCGAGATCCATCGCTGCTCGGCCACGCAGTTCGACCCCGACCTGACCGAGGTCTTCATGGGGCTGGACTTCACGGGTTACTACCAGCTCATCGAGAAGCACCAGGCACAGGAACGCGTCCGCAAGACAGGTTGAACGCATAGTGCGGCGATGATGTGACATGACGAGCCGCGCGCGTCAGCAAGCGGGTATTGTTGGTTTGAATAGGACGATTGACGGGAACCACTCGCTCACGCTCGTGGCTCGTTGCCAGATTTACACGTCCAGTTCGCTCGCCTCTTCCGCGCGGTCCATGATGAAGCGGAAGCGGGCCGAGGGGTCCTTGCCCATCAGCTCGGAAATCACCTTGTCCGTGGTCAGGGCGTCGTCGATCTCCACGCGGAGCAGCCGGCGGGTCTTGGGGTTGAGCGTGGTCTCCCAGAGCACCTTGGGCATCATCTCGCCTAGACCCTTGAAGCGGGTGATCTCGGGCTTGGCCCGGCCGGGATTTTGCTTGAGGATGCGATCGCGGTCGGGGTCGTCCAGGGCCCAGAAGGTCTGCTTGCCCAGGTCAATGCGGTACAGCGGCGGCTGGGCGAGGAAGACGTGGCCCTCGCGGATCAGGTCCGGCATGTGGCGGTAGAAGAACGTTAAGAGCAGCGTGGTGATGTGGTGGCCGTCGGAGTCGGCGTCGGCCAGGAGGATGACCTTCTCGTAGCGGAGTTTGTCGAGCTGGAGGTTCTTGCCCAGGCCGCAGCCCAGGGCGGTGGCGATGTCGGTGATCTCCTTGTTCTCCAAGAGCTTGGTCAGGCCCATGCCTTCGGTGTTCAGCACCTTGCCGCGCAGGGGCAGGATAGCCTGGAACTTGCGGTCGCGGCCCTGCTTGGCTGAGCCGCCGGCGGAGTCGCCTTCGACGATGAAGAGTTCGCTGCCGGGGGCCCCGCTGGTCGAGCAGTCGCTGAGCTTGCCGGGGAGATTCATCCGGCCGGTGGTGGCGGTCTTGCGGGTGACCTCAGCCGAGGCGGCGCGGGAGGCTTCGCGGGCGCGGGCGGCGAGGATGATGCGGGCGACAATGGCCTCCGCCATCGAGCGATTGTGGTTGAGCCAGTGCTCGAGCCCCGGGCGGACGTAGCCGTCGACGACGGCGGTGAGCTCGGGGTTGTTCAGGCGGTCCTTGGTCTGGCCCTGGAACTGCGGGTCGGCGATGAAGATGCTCAGGACGCCGGTCAGGCCCTCGCGGATGTCCTCGGCCGAGAGGGTTACGCCGCGCGGGGTCAGCTCGTGGGTCTCGATGTAGTTGCGGACGGCCTTGACGACGCCGGAGCGCAGGCCGGCCTCGTGTGAGCCGCCGGAGCCGGTGGGGATGCCGTTGACGTAGCTGCGCAGGTGCTCGTCGGTGGATTCGGTCCACTGGAGCACGACCTGGGCCTTGCAGCCGTTGTCTTTTTCCAGGACGAAGGGCTGCTCGTGCACGAGCTTGGCGGAGCGCTCGGCGAGGATTTTTTTTAGGTAGTCCTCCAGGCCGTTCTCGTTCTGGAAGAGGGTCTTCTGCTTGGTGACCTGGTCGTCGAAGACGACGCGGAGGCTCTTGTGGATGAAGCTGGCAACCTCGAGGCGCGTGCGGATGAGGGTGGGGTCGAACTCGATCTTAGGGAAGATGGTCGGATCGGGATGGAAGAAGATGGTGCTGCCCGAGCCGCGCGCGGGGCCGACTTTCTTGAGCGAGCCCTGGGGCTTGCCGGCCTTAAAGGCCATGCGCCACTCGTGGCCGTCGCGCTTGATGGTGGCAACGAGGTCCTTGGACAGGGCGTTGACGACGCTGGCGCCGACGCCGTGCAGGCCGCCGGAGGTCTTGTAGTTGCCCTGTTCGAACTTTCCACCCGCGTGGAGGGTGCAGAGGATGATCTCCAGGGCGGATTTTTTGTGCTTGGGATGGATGTCGACGGGGATGCCGCGGCCGTTGTCCTCGACGGTGACGCTGGTGCCGTCCTCATGGAGGGTCAGGGTGATCAGGTCAGCGTGGCCGTTCATGGCCTCGTCGATGGCATTGTCGAGGATCTCCCAGACCAGGTGGTGCAGGCCGGCCGTGCCGACGCCGCCGATGTACATGCCGGGGCGCTTGCGGACGGGCTCGAGGCCCTCGAGGACCGTGATGTCTTTGGCTGTATAGGTTGCGGTCATGGGTGGATCGCTGGGTGTTGGGGATCAGGCAAGAACGGGGTGGGCCGGGACAAGAGGTTTGAGCTGGCGGATGAGCGTGGGGGCGTGGGCGTGGAGGATGTGCCAGATGCGGTCGGGGCGGATGGTGTCGTACTCGTGGGCCAGCAGGTGCCGCTGCGTGACCATGCCCTGCCAGGGGATTTCGGGGTGGCGGGCCTTGAACGAGGGCGAGACGTAGCGGGCGGCCTCGCCGATGATCTCGATCTGCCGTTCGATCGCCGAGCGCAGCATGGGGTCCTGGCGATAGTCCTCGAAGCGTTTGCCTTGTGCGAAACTCACCGCGGCCTCGGCGGCATCGAGCATGTCCAGGAGCATGGCGGCGTCGCGTTCCTCAGCACGCATAGACCACCTCGTGGTTGTCCATGATGTGCTTGCGTCGGAACGGGTTGGTCACGGCCTCCTTCTCGATCAGGTCGACGTC
>JADZCW010000158.1 GCA_020851395.1 Phycisphaeraceae bacterium | reverse complement strand
GGGATACTTGAACCTCTGCACAGGGCCCCTGCCATGCCACGTGTCTGCGAATTCACCGGAAGAAAGACGACCACCGGCAACACCTACACCCACCGCGGCAAGGCGAAATACCTCGGCGGCGTGGGCACCAAGGTCACGAGCATCACGCGGCGGAAGTTCAAGCCGAACCTGCAGACGATCACCGCGGTGGTCGATGGGTCGGTGCAACGGATCAAGGTGTCGACCAAGGCGATGAAGATGGGGCTGGTGGTCAAGCCTCTCAAGCGGAAGTACGTCTATAAGCCGCAGCAGGCGTCGGCCTAGGCTGGCTGTCGGCTACCCCCCCTTCCCCCTTGCGGGGGGGTTTTCGTGGGGTGGTGGAAAACCTGTGGAGTCGGCTGCCGAAGCGGGGGCAGCGGGGTGAAGTCCATGGGCATGTTCAACAAAATCGGTCTTTAGATGGCCCGGGACGGGCGTGGGTTTTCATTTCGACCTAGAAACGCTCAAAAAGCTCCAGCGTTTTGCCGCTATTTTCGTGGGCTTGACATGGCGGTGATTGACAGTGAATGATCCTGTGGTAAAGGTCTTACGGCAGACAATTTGGGCCTTGAAACAAACTGAAAACATCTGAGGATCGTCTCCCCGGCCGTCCCCCAACCCCTACCCACTGCGGACGCCGATGCCAGCCCGATCCTCACACTGCTCGACGGTCGCTTATCCGGGGCCCCGCCGTGACGCTGTACGGCTTAGTTGCAGCACAACCAGGCTCCCCTTGCGGGTGAGGCTATCCGCTTGAACCCAGTGGACGACCCAAAACGACTGGTTCAGCAGGCCACGGACCTGGTGGCATTGATCGGCGAGCACATCGCCCTGAAGGCTAAGGGTCGGGAGATGGTGGGGCTGTGCCCGTTCCATGACGACCACAGCCCGTCGATGCAGGTGTCGCCGGCGAAGCAGATCTACAAGTGCTTCTCGTGCGGGGCGGGCGGGGACGCGTTCAGCTTTGTGATGAACTATCACAAGATGACGTTCCCCGAGGCGCTGAAGTACCTGGCGGAGCGGGCGGGGATCAAGCTCAGCGACTATCGGCCGGCGGGGGGCGGGTTCGGGGTCGCTTCCGGGGGGGCTTCCGGGGGCGTGGACAGGCAGAAACTGGCGGAAGTGAATGAGCGGGCTATGAAGTTCTACCGTTCCATGCTTGAGCACCCGGAGTTCGGCCGCGAGGCGCGGGCGTACGTGGCCAAGCGCGGGATCAGCGATGAGATGGCTGAGGCGTTTGGGCTGGGGTACGCGCCGGACCGGTGGGACGCGCTGGCGGTCAAGGCGGCGGAGCGCGGGCTGGCGATGGGCGACATGCAGGCGGCGGGGCTGGTGCAACCACGTCAGCAGGGAGGCGGGCATTACGACCGGTTCCGTCATCGGCTGATGTTCCCGATCCTGGACTCCCTGGGGCGGGCGATCGCGTTCGGGGGGCGGAAGATGCGGGAGGAGGATGAGCCGAAGTATCTGAACAGCCCGGAGACGCCGCTGTTTAACAAGTCGGCGACGCTGTACGGGCTGCACCGGGCGAAGAAGCCGATCATCGACGCCAAGACGGCGGTGATCGTGGAGGGGTACACGGACGTGATCGCGTGCCACCAGGCGGGGGTGTGCAACGTGGTGGCGACGCTGGGGACGGCGTTGACGCGCGAGCACCTGCGGGAGCTGCGGCGGTTCGCGGAGAAGGTGGTTTTAATCTTCGACGCGGACGCGGCGGGCCAGAAGGCGGCGGACCGTGCGGTGGAGATCTTCCTGGGTCAGGAGATCGACGTGGCGGTGGCGGTGCTGCCGACGGGGCCCGGTGGGGCCAAGATGGACCCGGCGGAGCTGTTTGGGCTGGCGGAGGGGCGCGAGCTGTGGCGGAAGGCGATGGAGGAGGCGGTCGACGCGCTGACGTACCAGTTCGAGCGGTTCCGGCAGCAGTTCCAGGGGGCGGAGACGCTGACGGGGCGGCAGAAGCTGGCGGAGGGGTATCTACAGAACTTGGCCCGGCTGGGGTGGTCGGGGATCACGCCGATCCGGCGGGGGATGATCGTGCAGCTGGTGGCGAAGCTGCTGGGGATGGGGGAGCAGGACGTGGCGGGGGCACTGACGCGGTATGCGGCGGCTCAGCCTCGGGCGATGGCTTACGGAGCCCCTGGGGAAACTTCCGGGGGTGCCGGGGCTTCCGGGGGGGCGCAACATAACATGATCTCGGACATTGATAGGCCGCTGGACGAGCGTACAATTCGCCGCTTGCAGACGGCTGAGCGGCAGATGATTGGGTGTCTGCTGCGGCAACCGGAGCTCTTTCATGCCCCGCTGTGGGACGGGCGGGCACTTGATGAGGCGCTGACGCCGGGGGACATGGTGACGTCGGCGGGACGGCAGCTGTACCAGACGCTCTATGACCTGTTGGCCGACGGGGCTCAGCCGAGCCTTGCGGAGTTTCTGGCCGACCTGGCGAGCGTGGGGCGGCAGGAGCTGGCGAACCTGGCGACGCAGGGCGAGAGCGAGGTCGAACAACTGATGCAGCAGAGCCAGACGGAGCTGGCGAGTCTGCTGGGTGAACTGGCCCGCGTGATTCTCAGCCACCACCAGCAGGAGGCGTACGACCGCAAACGCTCGGGCCTGCTTCCCCCCGGAAGCCCCGGCCCCGGAACCCCCGGAAGTGGCGTCCCGGCCAATGCCGGCGTGCCGGCTGACGGGGCCGACCAGACGAAGCTGGCGCATGAACTGCTTGAACACCAACGGAACAACCCGTCGCCGCTCCGCCATCCTTGGCGTCGGCGACTGAACACACCCCCCACGACGTGATCCGACTCCCCCACCACGAAAGGTAACCACCCGTGATCGTCGAACAGCTCCATCCCGCCCTGGCCGAACTGATCGAGTGCAGCCGTCAACGCGGTTTCATGACGTACGATGAGCTCAACACCTGCCTGCCCGATGAGCTGGTGGACCCCGAGCGCATCGACGAGCTGTTGGCGTACCTCGAGTCGCTGAATGTTCGGCTGGTGGACTCGCTGACGCACCAGAGCATCGTGCCCAAGGGCGTCGGGCCGGTGAGCAAGATCGCCGAGGCGGACCTTCCGCCGGAGCAGGCGGGCGAAGAGGTGGAGGTCGTCGACGAGGAGGAGATCAAGAAGGACCTGGCGCAGGCGTTGCAGGAGGCGTCGGACCGTCGGATCGACGACCCGGTGCGGATGTACCTGACGCAGATGGGCGAGATCAGCCTGCTGACGCGTGACGAGGAGATCCGGCTGGCGAAGAAGATCGAGGTGACGCGGATGATCTTCCGTCGGCGGGTGCTCGAGAGCGATTACTGCGTGAGCCAGGCGGTGGACATTCTGGACCTGGTCAACGACGGGGACCTGCCGTTCGACCGGACGATGAAGATCTCGACGGCGGAGGAGGACGCGAAGGGGAAGATCGCGGCGCGGATCCCGGAGAACCTCAAGACGGTGCGTCGGCTCTTGGAGCTGGACCGGCAGGACTGGGCGACGCTGGAGGAGGGCCGCAAGCGGGCCGAGCCGGACCCGGAGGTGGTGGCGCGGCTGGCGACGCGTCGGCGGAAGATGGCGACGCTGATCGAGGAGCTGAGCCTGCGGACGAGCAAGATCCAGCCCTTGATGAAGAAGCTGCGGTCGATCAAGGAGAAGATGGTCTACCTGCAGAAGC
>JADZCW010000157.1 GCA_020851395.1 Phycisphaeraceae bacterium | reverse complement strand
GCCGATCTCCCGGCCCCGGCCGGCGAGGATCAGGTCTCGCGCCTGCTGGGCGTATCCAGCCCACGTGGCGATGGCCGCGTGCACCTCCGCGTCCCCCCGGTTGAACCGGCTGCGCAGGTCGTTGTGCGTGATCTCGGTCCCCTCGGCCAGGCTGTCGTGGAACGCGACGAACAAGGGAGGCAGCAGCTTGGGGTCCAACGACTCATACCGACCGTGCCCGTGCTCCCGGAAGTGCTCCTTGTCGAAGTCCATGAACACCGCGCCCTCGTAGGTCTGGATCACCCGGTCCTGCAGCCCCGCGCCGATCCCCAGCTCCTCGAGCTCCACGGCCAACACCAGGTTCGGCAGGATCGGCTTGGGGATATCGATCTCATAGAAGCGCAAGAGCGCCCGCATCGTCGCCGTCACGATCGCCGACGAGCCCGCCAACCCGACCCGCACCGGCACGTCCGTGCGGTACTCGATCGTGAAATTGCGATTGGGCAACGTGATGCCCTGCTGCCGGCAGTAGTCGGCGAAGCGCTTGATCGCCGCCTTGATCAGCCGGATCGCGCCGTAGTACCCGTTGAGCTGCACGTCCTGCACCAGCGCGTCGATCGAATCGAACTGGATCTGGTCGCGGCTGAGCGGCGTGATCCGCAGCCGCGGCGACTCGTAGCAGTCCACGCTGGCGCTGAAGTTCCGCAGGATCACCGAGATCGTCTTGCCGAAGTACCCGTCCGAGGGGTTGCCGATCAGCCCGGCCCGGGCGAAAGCTTGGGTGTGGATGATCATGAAAAGATCATCGGCTAGGCCGGTCTGAGGATCAAGGCGTGGGGGGCGAACGGCCGGCCCAACGAAAAAAGCCCACGCTCAATGAACGGGGGCTTTTGACAGGAAACGCGTGATAGGGGCAGGCCTGCTACTTACCGGCCCCCCACGAATCGATCAGGCCGCTGGCGATCTGGGCGGCGAGGTGGTTGGCCAGTTCGTCCTGGGTGACGTGCGTGGGCGTCTGGCCCTGGGGGCGGAACAGGTCGCCCGTCCCGCTTGCTGAGCCTAGCAGACGCCCGTCGTGCAGGTCCACCGCTCGGAAGCTGTAGGCGACGGACCGAGTCGTCCCGGCCCGTGGCGGCTGCACCGGGCGGACGGAGTCGGACAGGCTCGTCACCACACCCACGCCCTGCACCAGCACTTCGAAGGCGTTCTGTTTGCTGGCCGACTCCTGCACCTGCCGCTCGGTCACCGCCGAGGAGGGCTGCGTCGTGGACATCGACAGGCCGCCGGCTACCGCCTGCCGCGCCAGGTCGGCGTCGACCAGCGTCAGGCCCATATCCCTCAGCTTCTCGCTGATGAGGTCCTCCATCCGCCGCAGGTCCAGGGCCCGACGCAGATCAGCTTCCACTCGCCGGTCCGCCCGCGCCTCGGCCAGCTCCGCCGCCACTTCCTGGTCGAGCACGTCGTCCGTGCCGAACGACGTCGAACGGTTGAAAATGATCGTCTGATCACCGCCGCCGGAATTGATCGCCGGGTTGCTGCCCGGTCCGAGGACAGCAGCGTCACGCGAAGTTGCCAGCCCGCGATTGATCAGCACAGCCAGGCGAGGCTTGCCCGCGGCCTCGTAGGCCTTGGAGAGCTGGTCGAGGGCTGTCTCATGGTCGGGGTGATCCTCATCCGCCAGGGCCTCGATGCGGTCGCGTTTCTCGTCGGCCGTTGGTCGCGTCGAGGGGCCTCGTGACTTGTCAACGGTCAGGGTCATGCTTCCGGGGGCGCTATCCGTCACCTTGGCGCTTAGGTCGGTCGCCCGGGAAACCGCCACCTCGAGCTCGGCCGCGAGCTGCCAGCCCGGCCCGGTGTAATTGAGCGACAATTCCGCGGCTGACTGACGCCGCAGCTGTGTCAGGCCGCGCGTGTTGACCTCGCCGACGCCCTGCACGAGCTGGAGCTGCTCGATGACCTTGCCGAGTTGGGCGGCCGACTCGATCCCGTAGATCCGCACGCTGTACCGCTGGGCCCCGGCGAGCGCCCGATGGGAGAAGTCCACAAAGTCAGCCATGAACCGCCGCGAGATCGCCTGCCCGTAGCGCTTGACAGCGTAGACGTCGTCGCCCTCGAGCCAGTCGAAGCTGAACGAGCCGACCTGCCTGGCCGAGGCGACCTGGGTCGTCTCGACGATCACACGGTATTTCGCCCCGCGTGCTTCGACGGCCTGCCCCGGGATCATCCGGATGGTCAGCACCACGTCGGCGTTGATCTTTGTCGCAAGCAGTTCGAGCTGCCCGCGATCGCGCGACAGAGTGCTCATGGCGATAAACCGCTGATCCATCTCGCTCACCGCATCGGTGCTGACGATCTCGGCGCCGGCCTGCAGGAGGTAGCGATCGATCTCCGCCGTGAGCATGGGGGCCGCCCCGGTGACGTTGAACTCCGCCAGCCGGTTGCCGAGGTATCGCTCCTCTTCGCCGACCCCGCTGGCCACCCGGCCGCGGTCGCGGTAGAGATCACGCACTTCGCCGGGCGTGTCGGCCTGGTCGGACTCGACCATGCGGTTGTCGATCCCGGCAATGACCAGCACCCGAGGCGAGCCGGCCTGACGGTAGGCCTCGGTAAACGCCGCAACGTCCGGCTCATTCGCATCGCCCGACGCGTTGGTCGGGGCAGGGTCAGGCTTGCGCACGCTCACGGGTGCCGGCGGCGTGGTCGGCGTCGAAGCCGGCGCCGGCACGGCCGCGGGCTGGGTGGCGGGAGCCTGCGTCGCTGCGCCCTGGGGCGGACGACGTTTGTTGCGTGTGCTGGGCCCGGGATTCGCCGCCATCGCGATGTTCGTCAGGAGCAGGACCAGCACTGTCAGCACAAGCGCATTCTTGCGTGTCAGCATGGGTGTTACCTCCGCGGCGGCATGCCGCGATGATATCGGTCGCATGAGCGAGTCAGCAGCGAGTCACGTCTTCCGGGGCGTCAGCGGGCCGAGCGGACGGTCAGCCGCCAGTCCACCGCCGTGGTGTCCAACGCCGCGCCGTCGAAATACATCATCACACTCGGGTCCATGTGCACGAACCGCCAGTTCTGCACGCTCGACCCCGCCCGGGGCACGACGCGTCCCTGGGTGTCGAAGAACTCGAACATGTACTGCACGTTGATGCCGTAGTCGGTGATGTTCCGCATCGGCACGCTGACGCGCATGGGCTTGTCCGCCGTGGAGGGCTCAACCGACGGCGCCCCGCCGACCATGCCGTAGTCGAGGTTCTGCAGCGCGATGTTCCGCGGGTAGTTCTCGCGAGCCACCGGGTCGGCCTTGGTTGCCGGCGGATTGGGGTACAGGCAGCCGGTCAGGACGACGGTCGCCAGCGTGAGCGTGACGACGGCCGGGCCGCAACGACGGACGTTTCGAAGAGCATTCATGCTTCACCTCTCTGGGTTCATTTCGGCGGGCGTCGCGGGCTCGGAAGCCGGCCATGTCGCCGCCGAAGGTGTGGGTTCGAGTCGTTGACGATAGTCGCGCAAGAGTTCGCTCTTGGGCGCGTAGGGCAGTGCCGTCTTGCCGAAGATCCGCGTGTAGCCCGCCTTGCCGCCCAATGGGGCGATCAGCGACACGCCACCCTCGAGCAGGTGCCGGCCGGGCATCGTGTCAGCGTTGGCCTCCCAGTCGGGGTTCACGGAGATCCCCTCAGCCTTGTAGAGATCCTCGAACTCCGACAGCGTCAGGTCGGTGTAGAGGCCACGCCTGAGATACTCGTCGAAGACCGCCTCCGTGGGCGTGCGGACCGAGTTTCCGCCGAGGATGTAGGGCCCGCTCCCGGCGGGCATCTTCGGCACGCGGTCGTTGTCGAAGCGGATGACCCCGCACGTCGCCCAGTCCGGCGCCGGCCCGTTGCGCACCGCCACCAGCCGGATGTATCGCAGAACGGCCGTGTCCGACTTCTCAAGGGGGAACCCCGTCACCACCATCCGCGACGCCGGGTTGCCCAGCACTTGCAGCGTTACGGTCGTGTCCTGCGGCCCGAGCTCCAGCGGCACGACGTAGACGCGCTGCGGCATCACCTCGCAGTAGCGCGTGTCGGCATGGGCGCCGGCCTTGGCGAAGGCCCCGGCCGCCAGCAGGCCCAGGCCGACGTAGCCCATCGTGTTGTCCCGGTTCTGCACGCCGTACATCCCCGTGATCGCTCCGGCGGTCATCATCAAGGAACCGACCTGGCTCTTGGCGATCCGGACATCCTCGAGGTTGTTCCACATGTGGTCGCGGGCCAGGATGTTCAGGTCCACCACGATCGGGTAGTCCGCCTCGCCGGCCGACGTCACCACGCGCAGGGCTGTCCCGTCCGACGGCGTCAACGGCATGAACGTCGCGATGGCGTTGTCCGGCCCCGAGGCCGTCTTCTGCGGCCCGCGCCCCGCGTCGACGATCAGCACCGTGTTGTACTTGCCCCCCCGGAAGGTGCGGACCAGGTCCTCCAACGCGGGGTTGGCCTCGGTCGCGTGGGCGTAGTAGTCGTTGGCCTCGTCGATCCGCCCAATCTGCTGGTTGGCGATGGCGCAGAGCAGGTATCCCAGCGCGAAGTTCGACTCCCGCGAGACATACCCCTTGTCCAGGTAATCATTCCCTCGCGTCTCCGCCTGCCGGATCAGGTCTTCGCTGTTCTTGCGTCGCCCGGTCTCAGCCGTGCCGAAGTCGCGCAGATGGAACAGCGAGTTGAGCGCCGCCGCCCGGGTGTTGTCCCACGACCCTATCTCCGCGTAGTGGGCCGCTACGTAGCAGTACGCCATGGCCTGCTCGAACGGCTCGCCCTTCCAGATCTTCTGGTCCTCGTTGATCACCACCGAGCTGACCGTCCTGTCCGCGTTGAGCCCCGCCGTGCGGAGCACGTCGTAGACCTCGTCCAGCACCGGCCCAGCCACCTGCGGGTAACCGTCGCCGAGCGCCACGATGCCCAACCGCATGCGGTCGAGCAGGTAATCCCGGTCGTTCCGATCCTTGCTGAGGTTGTTCTGCATGTAGACCCGGGCCGTTCCGAGCTCGCCACGGTAGAACGTGTCGACCAGCATCGCATCGGGTTGCGCGGTGCACGCGACGAGCGACAGCAG